>JAQBTG010000008.1 GCA_027624955.1 Pseudomonadota bacterium | reverse complement strand
CTGCACCACATCGTCCACAAACGTAAAATCACGCCGCATATCACCATTAATGCCACTGTTGCAAACGGCTTTATCTCTATCGGTGGCAATTGTAAATGATTGTCTGTGTGCGCAAGTATTTTAAGTCACCGTTGTGACCTTTTTTGCAACAGCCGCCTGACGCCCCAATCCCGGCATCAGAATTTCTCCATGATTGCTTTTCAGCGCGTGCGGCTTCCAATCCAGCATAATGCGACTTATGGTCCCTATCGTCTGCCTATATGATCGCGGACGGAACTCGCCATATCTTCTTTTGTCCCATTCCAGGGTGGGCGCGACCCTGCTATTTCATGAAGCCAAGTCGTGATCGGAAATGAAGAACAATACAGAGAAGAAAAATACAGAAATGAAGAACGCTGCAAATGTAGAGATAGCCACAGATGTGGAGAATTCCGGTGTGAGCGGGCAAATGCGCGGATCTACGCGGCAGGGCGGCCCGGCGCAAAAATCAATGGGTTTGCATCGTATGCGAATGTTGATCTCCGCCCTGGCAATCGCGGCGATGAGCGCTGTTTGGTTCAACGTTGCGCCCGCCTCAGCCCAGGAACCGCAGCAATTCGGAGACTGGATCTTGCGCTGCGAATCTCGCGGCATCGACAAAGCCGATATCTGTTATCTCCACCAGACGATCAATTATTCGAAGGACGATGTGTCGGGCATGTTGCTCGACGTTAAGATTGGCGCACTCGGCGAAGGAAGAGAATTGTTTGCCCTGCTGATGCTACCGTTGGGCGTGAACTTCCAATCCGGGGTGGTCCTACAGGCCGATGCCGGCGATCCGACGCCCGTCACCATCCAGACCTGTACCAATGAGGGGTGCCGTTCGGTGGCCCCGGTATCCACCGACCTGCTCTGGGGATTTCGTCAGGGCAAGGTTCTCAAGGTCGGCTTTATCCCGTTTGGCGGCACGCAGGTGGTCGTGGTGGAAGCCTCTTTGACCGGCTTTACGGCCGCCTATCGTATGCTCGAGCTTAAAACACAATAAACTAACTTCAGGCCGCGCCGAACGGGCGCTCTGTCTTAAG
This sequence comes from Pseudomonadota bacterium, assembly GCA_027624955.1. Classification (NCBI taxonomy): domain Bacteria; kingdom Pseudomonadati; phylum Pseudomonadota; species Pseudomonadota bacterium. The sequence continues at coordinate 99,708 of JAQBTG010000008.1, read as the reverse complement.
CGACAAGCAGGGCAGTCCGAGAAAAATTGTTGAGGGCCGTCTCGGTCAATTGCCTGATCACGAGACGGCGTTGCTCCGTATCGGCAATCTCTTTACCGTCGAGTTGAACGCCGAGAGCCCCCTTGCCGACTTGCTCAACCATGATTTGGCAAAGATCGTCGAGGCTGCGGGTGCCGTCCAAATATTCGATCAGGGTACGGGTGAAATGGTCGAGATTGATTTTCTCGTGCCGCGCATTGGTCGCCCAGCCCTGTTGCGATGTCTGATATCGCGCCAATCGCGACGCCGCGGGCGTCTCTGATATGTCGGAAACATAGTCGCCCTCTTCCGTGTTCAAGGAAATAAACCCCTTGAGGACCAACTGCAGGCCAATTTGTTCAAGCAGCCCACGCAACGCTTCGCGGTCGGTACCGGCAAAATTCTTTGTAATTCTATTGATCAAAACGTCGCTTTTGATCCGCCGCGGACTTTCGGACAACTGGCTGAACAAAACAGCCGCGTCTCTGGTGTGAGCAGTGAAGACCACCGTACCGACGGGATCACGAAAACGCGTGTCAGCGGCCTCGACCTTAACGTCTTCCGGGTCCGGCGTGATCGAACTCGACAGATAAAAATCGTGGATCAGTTCGCTTCGCAAATTGCGGTTTAGCGCAGTCGCTGAGGGGCAGACGATGCTGGACCGAAACCGTCGGTTGGTGATGAAATCCATATACTGTTCTTGGCGCAGGATGTCCGTCACTGCTTTCAGTTTTTCAGCGGCATTTGCCGGCATATTATCGACATACATTTGGGTGATATTGCTATCGCCTACATATTGCAGGCCGTGCTGCTCTAAAGCCGCCGCGAATTCATGGAAATAGAATGGGGTATTTTCGGCTTCCATGTGATCGTGCGCAATGTAGGCGACCGTTTGTTCGCTTAACATAGTGATTTCATTGTCAATGACGGCGCGGTAGGCGCTGCCTTCTGGGTTGTTGTCACGGACAAAGCGCAACAATTCCATGGCCTGACTGACTTTCTCAACCGGGTCTTCGAACAAATTGGCTTGGTAGAGCATCATCTCACGCAGGCTGCGGACCATGTTCCAACCGGGCAACGCATTGTAGCTGATAACGGCGAGACCGTTCTCGACCAAATGGGTCCGGCAAATTTCGAGAATTTGTTTGCGGGCGTCCTGATCGACCCAGGAATAGACACCGTGGCAGATGATATAATCGAACTTATCCAAGGGCGGGATGTCGGCGAACGGGCGGGCGATAAATTCAATGTTTTTTAGACCGAGATCCGAGACCGACTTGTCTGCCATCCCGATCTGGCGCTCGGAAGCATCGATGCCGGTGTACCGGCCGTCCGGATATTGAAAGGCCAGAGGGATCAGATTGCCGCCGCTGGCACAGCCCAATTCCAAAACCCGTGCGGTGCGAATATTAGGCGCCGAGACACCAAAAAGAGTCCCGACGGTATAGATATTGGCCGGCCGCGTCGCCGAATAAGGGAAGCTTTGATAGGGGACCGCGTCGTAGGTGAATGGGGTAGCAGAATTCATGAGTCCTAGCTTACCGATCGGCGCTCATCGCAATGAGGCGCATGTGATTGAACCGTTATTAAAACTCAAGCTAAATCCAGGCCCGGTCATACTCCGTGATAGCCCCGGTACCAGGCAACAAAGCGTGGAATTCCTTCGTCAATACTGGTTTTTGGTTCGAACCCGTGGTCACGCCTGATTGCGTCGATGTCGGCATAGGTTTCCTTCACATCTCCGGGCTGCATCGGCGCAAGTTCCTTTTGGGCGCTCCGACCAATCGCTTTTTCCAACAGCTCGACATAACGTAAAAGCGGCTCTGAGCGGTTGTTTCCAATGTTGTAAATACGGTGTGGTGCTGATACGCCGGCGCCAGAAGGCGGTGCATCTAATACCGTGAGAACGCCCTGCACCACATCGTCCACAAACGTAAAATCACGCCGCATATCACCATTGTTGAATATTTTTATTGGCTCACCAGAAAATATCGCACGGGTGAATATATAGGCGGCCATATCCGGCCTGCCCCAAGGCCCGTACACGGTGAAAAAACGCAAGCCCGTCAGGGGAATTCGGTACAGATGAGCGTAGACGTGGCCCATCAGTTCGTCGGCCTTCTTGCTCGCGGCGTAAAGCGATACAGGTGAATTCACAGGATCCGATTCCGAGAACGGCAGCGCCGTGCTGCCGCCATAAACGGAACTCGAACTGGCATACACCATATGCTCCAAATTCGGCAGCTGCCGGCAGATTTCAAGAATATTGAGCTGGCCGACGATATTGGTATTCACATAAGCGGCGGGATTGATAAGCGAGTAGCGCACGCCCGCTTGGGCGGCCAAATGAAGTACCGCACGCACGTCGCCAGCATCTGCAACCGCATGATTTAGCCCATCGACATCACATATATCCACCAACGCGAATTTGAAGCCGCCATGCTGCTGCAGCCGTGCGAGCCGCGCCTTTTTGAGCGCGACATCGTAGTAATCGTTGAGATTGTCTATACCAAACACGCTGTTGCCGCGTGCGAGAAGGGCCTCGCACATGTGATATCCAATAAATCCGGCGGCACCGGTGACGAAAATGGTCATCATTTCTCAATTGAAACAGGGGCTGATGCGAACGACGTGACGCGGCACGCGGATGGGTTCCGGTGTCACGCCACGCGCTAGGGGAAATCAACATACTTGCCGCGTAAAATCCAGTCCGACGGACAGGTAAATCCGCAGATTTATTGACAGCGGCCCGATTTCGCGCGAATAGCTCGTGGTCACCTGTCTCGCCCTCCGCAAATATTTGCGCCCAAGTTTCGGAGAACTTTATTGTGAGCCGCACATGAGCGCTATCGCCATCATCGGCCTCGGATATGTCGGCTTGCCGCTCGCTGTCGCTTTGGCGGAGAAACATGACGTCATCGGATTCGATATTGATGCGGGGCGAATTAGCGAATTGAACAGCGGGTATGACCGCACCGGTGAAGTTTCGCCCAAAATCCTCAATCAGGAGCGGGCCAAATGGCATACGAATTCCAATGCCATCAAAGGCGCAGAATTTTTCATTGTGACCGTGCCCACGCCGGTGGATGAAAATAACGAACCTGACTTGACCGCCATTATTGCTGCCTCTCAATGCGTCGGCAGGGAACTTCAGCCGGGCGCGATCGTGATCTACGAAAGCACCGTTTGGCCCGGCCTAACCGAGGAAATTTGCGCGCCTGAACTGGAGCGCGCTTCGGGGCTGAAATGTGGCACGGATTTTCATCTTGGCTATTCTCCGGAACGCATCAATCCCGGCGATAGCCAGCACACCCTGCGCACCATCACAAAAATTGTCGCTGGAGAATCGCCGGAAATCACGCAGCGGATCGCGGCGCTATATGGCTCAATCAATGACGGCAATATCCATATCGCGCCAAATATTCGCACTGCCGAGGCGGCGAAAGTCATCGAAAACGCCCAACGCGATATCAATATCGCTTTCGTCAACGAAATCGCGCAAATCTGCCACAAGCTCGATATTTCGAGCGCCGATGTGCTTGAAGCCGCTGGGACCAAGTGGAATTTCCTTAATTTCACCCCGGGCCTTGTCGGCGGTCATTGTATCGGCGTCGACCCTTATTATCTGGCGCATCGCGCCAAGCAGGCCGGCTACCCGCCAAAAATGATTCTCGCGGGCCGGGAAATTAACGACGGCATGGCCGAATTTGTAAGCAGCCAAATTTCTACTCGTCTGCCCGCGTCAGGAGCAAAAGTCCTGGTGCTCGGCCTAACCTTCAAAAAGAATGTGCCTGATCTGCGCAATTCCTTAGTGGCCAGAGTGGTCCACATGCTGCGGGCGAAAGGTCACCTCGTCGAGGTGCACGACCCTCATGCCAACCCCGGTGAGGCGCAAGCACTTTACGGCATCGAGCTGTTGGCGAATCTGCCCGACACAGCGCCCTACGATTGCGTCGTCGGTGCCGTGGCGCACGACGATTACACTATGTTAAATGCACCGCGCATCACCGGCCTGTTACGTGACGGCGGCTTGCTCGCCGATGTCGCTGGTATGTGGCGAAGCCTGACACTTGCCCCAGGGCTGCAGCGCTGGCAGCTTTGAGTTACAGTACGTCCACCCGCGCCAAAGGGGATACTCATGACACATGCTGAAAAAGACAATTCCGCGCCTGGTTTTGCCAAGCACCCGGGCTACCGGCTGGAACTGATGCCGTGCGCAAAACGGGTGCGGGTAAAATTTGGCGGCGAAACGATCATCGACAGCACGAATGCAGTACTGATGCTGGAGAACACCTACGTCCCCGTCTATTACTTTCCCTGGCAGGATTTTAAAGCCGAGTTTGCTGAGAAAACTACGCATCGCAGCCATTGTCCATTTAAAGGGGATGCCTCTTATTGGACATTGAAGGCAGGCGGCAAGACGGCCGAAAACGTGGTGTGGGGCTATGAGTCGCCTTATGACGAAGCGCAACAAGTAACCGGGCACGTGGCGTTCTATTGGAAAACCATGGATGGTTGGTACGAAGAAGATGAGGAAATACTTGTTCATGCGCGCGACCCGCATGTGCGGCTGGATATTTTGAAAAGCACGCGTCCGTTGCGGATTGAAATTGGCGGCATGGTCATTGCCGAGAGCAACCGCGCGCACTTTCTTTTCGAGACCGGCCTGGCGCCACGTCATTATATTCCGCGCGACGATGTGCGTATGGACCTGCTGAAGCAATCTGAGCGGCGAACGCGATGCCCGTATAAGGGCGAGGCGCAATATTTTTCATTTTCGAACGGTAGCAAAACCACCGACGACATTGCTTGGAGCTACGCCGCACCCTTGCCCGAAGCCGCGCCGATCGCCGACCATATATGCTTTCACAAACGATATGCGGACGGCATCTATGTAGATGGCGAGCGCCTGGACGTCTCACCTCCAGATTGAGAGCGCACGGGGTACGCTTGAGCACCCCATAGTCGAATTAGGCAGGCTGAATCAAACGGCTCGGAGCAATCCACCAATCGCCATGCTGCGCGCGCAGGATTTCCGCAGCCACAACAGCTTCGCCCGCGTCCTCGAACAAAGCAAAACAAGTGGCGCCACTACCGGACATTCTGGCGAGATGGCAGCCGGGTAGCTCACCCAACGCATGCAATACGTCGTCGATCACTGGCGCCAGCGCCTTTGCGGGAGTTTCGAGATCGTTCCGTCGCGCCGCCAATAATTCGGCGAAGGCGCCGACATCCTTCGGCGCTTCAGTAAAGCGCGCAGGAGCAGAATATGCGCCGCTTCGGGCACGAAACACATCCGGCGTCGCCACAGACACGCCGGGATTAGCTAGCACCAACGCGCAATCCGGCAATGCCGGCGCCGCGTCCAGCTTTTCACCGATACCGCCCGCAAAGCATGTTCTGCCGTGCAAGCACATCGGCACATCGGCGCCCAGAGAAAGCGCCAGAGTTTGCAGCGCATCCGAACTAATATTCAAGCGCCATAGTGAAATAAGAACGCGAAGCGCGGCCGCCGCATCGGAAGATCCGCCGCCGATACCTGCGGCAACAGGAAGCTGCTTGTCCAGGGTGATGCGCGTCGCAGGCTTAATATTTGCCAATTCAGCTAAGCACCGGGCTGCTTTTTCAACCAAATTTTGCCCGCCCGCTGATTTCAAATCAGCCGCAAACGGGCCATTCAAATGTAGTGAAAATTCTTTCGCCGGAGCTGCCGAAACTCGGTCAAACGGCGCCGCAAAAGCGATCAGGCTATCAAGCTCATGATAGCCATCGGCGCGTCGTCCGGTAACGTGAAGATAAAGGTTGAGCTTGGCGGGCGCTTCGGACGAAAAAAACCGTTCGGTGCCGCCCGTCACTGCGTTTCTTCGTGAGTGTCCGACAAGCCCTCTTTCAGCTTTTGCCGAATGAGAATAACCGCTTCCTCTTCGGCACCTAGGACCAAGGAGCGTTCCCACTGGAACCTGGCTTCATTTCGCCGGCCGACTTTCCAGTAAATATCGCCTAGATGGTCAGTAATGATGGGATCGTCGGCACGTAATTCCACGGCGCGCTCAAGTTGCTTTACGGCATTTTCAAAGTCACCCAATCGGTATTGCGCCCAGCCCAGACTGTCGACGATATATCCGTCAGTCGGGCGCAGCGCCACGGCGCGCTCTATCAAACCCATGGCCCGTTCCAAATTAATGCCCTGCTCGACCCAAGAGTAACCCAAATAATTCAACACCAGGGGCTGATCGGGTTGCAATTCCAGTGCATGAAGAAAATCCGCTTCGGCGCGCGGCCATTGTTTGGTGCGCTCCAACATAACGCCGCGCGAGTAGAAAAGCGTCCAATGCCGCGCATCGAATTCAGCGGTGCGACTGATCGCGATATCGTAGAACTTAACGGCTTCGTCAAAGCGTTCGTTTCGCCGTAACACGTCGGCCAAGGCGATCGCGGCGTCGGCGCGATTTATATCTGCGTCAACCATTTCGCTGAGTATATTCACCGCGTCGTCAACGCGCTCGACACTTGCCAAATCCGAGGCGGCGCGTAGCCGCGCTGACCAGGAATAAGGACTGCTCTTGGCAATGCCGCTGTAGGCCTTTATCGCGTCCTCGTAACGTTCCAGCACATCGAGGATTTCACCCACCAGGAGCCGGACGACGGAAAAATTAGGCCTGAGATGAAGCGCGAGATAGGCGTAAATCAAACCGGTATCACCGGCACTTTCGTTTGGAAGCGCGCTCGCCGCACCGAATAAAGCTTCGGCCATGCCCTCTTTGGCCGTCGAAACAATCGGCTTGGGGCGCACATCTGAATTGATCATGGACAGTATCGGTTCGAGCCAAGGTGAATCCGGGTGATTCTCGCTGTAACCCTGATAAACCGCATTTGCCTCATCGATACGCCCAGCACGCCGCAACGACGTGGCATAGGCGACCACCACCCGTAGCGTCCCGCCAGGAACTGCCGTCAAGGCAAGGCGATATTTCTCAGCCGAGAGGTCTTGCTGGCCAGCTATATCTGTCATCAGCGCGCCGTGATAGGCGTGATACATTTCGAAGTTCTGTTTGGCGGACAAAGGTTCGAGAGCGGAAAGCGCGGCATCGAAATTGCCACGGCCCAATTCCACCCATCCCTCCAGAATAGGTGCCATCAACTCGTAGATACCGTCGCGATCTAAATCCCTTACCCTCAGCAACGCGGCATCAAGGCGGCCATCCGCAACCGCAGCGACAATCAAAATCAGCTGACCGATCTTGGATTTGGGATCGAGCTCGACCAAATGCCTGGCCAGCGGTATCGCTTCATCGATTTGCCCGTTCTGAACGGTAAGGGCCAGCGCTCGCTGCACGAGAGCGCGGTTCTCATAGTCCTCCGCCAGCACTCGCCGATAAAATTTTGCCGCCGAGGCAACGTCGCGCTCTTCGTAGGCGAAGCGGCCAGCGAGATAATTGCCGGGCAGGTCGCTATAGCCGGGATGTTCTGTGCTCGGTTTTGGCGGTGCCGGATCAGGCGGCGTTTCAGCACCGGCATAGCCAGCCCCGGCGAATATGAGCGCTGCGAAGACGATCGCCGCTCGGGCAATCGTTCTAAAGAAGTTTCCGCGCCGATAAAGGCGGTATGAATGCATAGCCGTCATGAAAGCACTGTGCCGCGAAGTTTTTTTTCGGATCTGATCACCACCGCAGTCTAGCGTATCTCAGGCCTTACCGCCAACGCCCCTGTTCCGCACGAGCCAATCACAAATTCGCGCGCCAAACCGAATTACATGTTCGGATAGGTCGGTCCGCCGCCGCCTTCGGGGACCGTCCAATGAATATTTTGGGTCGGATCCTTGATGTCACAGGTTTTACAATGCACGCAATTTTGCGCGTTGATCTGCAAGCGTGGAGCGCCGGCGGTGTCCTCGACAATCTCGTAAACCCCGGCCGGGCAATAGCGCTGCTCCGGCGCATCGTAGAGCGCCAAATTATGACTGATCGGAACCGAATCGTCTTTCAGTTTGAGATGGCCTGGCTGGTCTTCTTCATGGTTGGTATTGGAGATGAACACGGAGGAGAGTTTATCGAATGTGAGCTTGCCGTCCGGTTTGGGGTAATCGATCTTGCGGCTTCGGGCGGCAGGTTTCAGGCTCTTGTGATCCTCATGATGGCCGAGGGTCCAGGGCAACACGCCACGGGTCCACAATTCGAATCCGCTGACCAATGTGCCGACGAGCAATCCCCAATGGAAGGCGGGGCGGCAATTCCTTACCTCTTTCAGCTCTTTGAAGATCCGAGATTTGCGAACGGCATTGGTATAGCCGGTTAATTCCTCTTGCCCGTCCGATCCCGCGCGCAAACTGTCAAACGCGGATTCAGCGGCCAACATGCCCGATTTCATCGCATTGTGGCTGCCTTTGATCTTCGGCACGTTCAGGAAGCCGGCGCTGCAACCGATCAGAGCACCGCCGGGGAAAGTCAGTTTGGGAATGGATTGCAATCCCCCCTCATTGATGGCGCGAGCGCCGTACGCAATGCGCGTACCGCCGCTGAGATGCCGTGCAATGGCGGGATGGGTCTTGACCCGCTGAAACTCGTCAAACGGAGAGAGATATGGATTTTCATAGTCGAGCGCGATGACCAGACCAATGGCCACCAAATTCTCTTCCAAATGATAAAGAAAGGTGCCGCCGTAGGTTTTTGAATCGAGCGGCCAGCCAAAACTATGCTGCACCAGTCCAGCACTGTGTTTGGCAGGGTCGATCTGCCATAACTCCTTGATTCCGATGCCGTAAGTTTGCGGCGCCACGCCGTCGCGGAGGCCGAATCGATCCATCAATTCCTGACTGAGCGATCCGCGCGCGCCCTCGGCGAATAGGGTGTATTTTGCGTGCAATTCAATGCCGGGCTCAAACGTCGATTTCTCAGTACCGTCTTTGGCGATACCCATATCGCCGGTAGCGACGCCTTTTACCCGGCCATCGTCATGAAAAAGCACCTCATTGGCAGCGAAACCTGGGTAAATTTCGACGCCGAGTTCTTCCGCCTGGGCCGCCAGCCAGCGGCAGAGATTACCCAAACTGATGATGTAATTGCCTTTGTTGTGCATTTGCGGCGGCAGCAGGAAATTTGGCAGCTTGAACGAGGCAGAGCGGCGTAAGAACAGAAAAATGTCCTTCTTCACAGGTGTGTTGAGAGGCGCGCCTTTTTCTTTCCAGTCGGGAATCAACTCGTCCAGTACCTGCGGCTCAAATACGGCACCCGATAGAATATGTGCGCCAACTTCCGAGCCCTTTTCGATCACCGTGACGTTGACGTCGTGATTTTTCTCCAAACCGAGTTGTTTGAGTTTGATGGCCGCCGCCAGGCCAGCCGGCCCGGCACCGACGATCACGACATCATATTCCATCGATTCTCGGGTCATGATTGGTTTCCGCTGCTGTGTCCGAACTTCACTTATGCGGCGATCCATCCCTTCGGTCAATTGCTGCCAGTACATGCATCGATCTGCTAAACTTGGATCCGTGAATCATACGGAAAACATGCGCGCCCTCCTCCAATGGTACATCGCCGCGGGAGTCGATGAGGCGCACGACGCCGAGCCGCGCAACCGCTTTGGCCTGCGTAGCCAACCCGAGATAATCGTTGAGCCGGAGAATTCAGCGCCACCGGCCGTTCCCGCCACGGTTGCCGTATCGAAGACCGCGCAATCGCACGGCGCCGCGGAGATCGCCGCCGCCTGCCGCACGCTGAGTGAACTGCGTGCCGGCATCGCCGCTTTCGACGGCTGCGCACTCAAACGAACGGCAACCAACACCGTCATTGGTGACGGCAACGAATCAGCGGGGCTCATGGTGATCGGCGAAGCGCCGGGTGCGGAAGAGGACCGTCAGGGCGTGCCATTTGTTGGCCCCGCCGGGCAATTGCTGGACCGTATGCTGGCAGCCATCGGACTCGATCGGAGCACAGTCTACATTAGCAATATCCTGCCGTGGCGGCCCCCAGGCAATCGCTCCCCGACGGCCGAAGAGATCGCCTTGTGCCAGCCCTTCATCGAACGCCAAATCGCGCTGGTTCAACCGCAAATTTTAGTTTTGGTAGGCGGAATCTCGGCCAAGGCTCTGCTAGACAAACGCGAGGGAATTACCCGCTTGCGCGGCACGTGGCGCGAAATCACGCCGGCTGGCATGACGCAACCGATCCCAACCATGGCGACTTTTCACCCCGCCTATGTGCTGCGCCAACCTTCGGCGAAACGCGAAGTGTGGCGCGATTTGCTCGCCATTCAAAAAAAACTGCGCGACCTCGGCCGATAAGGGGTTGATACCGACCAACCGTGATATTTGCCGGTTTTTGGCAAGTGATCTATAAAACTGCACTCAAGTTGACGATGATCACTGGCCGGGCGGCCGTGATCAGGAGCACGAAGGAGGCCTAAAAAGGTGCCGGGAAAAACCGGCGCGGGGGATTCTTTCTTCAGGACGTTCGGCATCATGTTGGGCGCTTGTCTGGCAGTATCGGCGTTGCTCTCGACGCCGGCCTTCGCGCAGAAAATCACTAATGCGACGGTCGAGATGGAAGAATTCCACCTCGCCGCCTTGTCGCAACCGACTCCACTGGACGCAGGGGCTATTGTCCTGCCCCCAGTGCTCGGCGAAAGCGACAGACAGCTCTATCGGCAGATATTTGCGCTGCAGGAGAAGGGCAATTTGGACGCCGCTGCCAAGCAAATCTCAGAGCTTAATGATAAGATATTGATGGGCCACGTATTGGCACAGAAATACCTTCACCCCACTGCCCATCGCTCGAAGTTTAACGAGCTGAAACTCTGGCTTGGCGAATATGCCGACCACCCCGATGCCCGCCGGCTCTACCGCCTAGCAATGAAACGCAAACCTGCCAGCGCCAAATCGCCCAAGTTGCCTGTTACGACAAAGGGGGCTGGGCTGTCCTCCGGCAAAAGCCAATACGCGTCGCCGCGCATTCCAGGACGCGGTATCAGCCGCGATCAACGCAATCGGCTGTTAGATTTGCAGCGCGATATGCGCGCGCGCATTCGTAGCGGCTGGCCGACCGGTGCGCGCCAAATTCTTGCCTCTAAACCTCATTCGGCGCTCGCAAGCGAGGCGGAGTATGATGCCTATCAGGCGCGCATTGCGTGGAGCTACTATCTCAACAACAAGGACGCGTTAGCCTTAGAATTGGCATCCGCTAGCGCCGAGCGCTCACGACAGCTTGTGCCCGGCGCGGATTGGACCGCTGGCCTCGCCGCGTGGCGACTGGGCCGGCTGGAAGAAGCCGTGGGCCATTTTGCCAAGCTCGCCCAATCGCTCAGTGCGTCGCCTTGGCTGATAACTTCGGGCGCCTATTGGGCGGCGCGCGGCGAGCTCCGCTTACGTCGCCCGCAGCATGTCTCGTCCTGGCTGAGGATTGCGGCTCAGGACCCGCGCACGCTTTACGGTCTTCTCGCGACCCGCGCCCTCGGCCTCAAACCGAATTTAAACTGGCGTTCATCCATATTAACGGAAGCCCATCTGGCCGTGCTGGACAACAGCGCGGCTATGCGGCGGGCGCGCGCGCTCGCCGAAGTGGGGCAGGGCGAACGGGCAGAACGGGAAATCCGGACACTTTGGCCGCGTGCCACCTCTGCATTGGCCAGCGCTATTTTGCCGCTGGTCGATCGGCTCGGATTGGCTGCGGTTCAAATTGCGCTGGGTACAGAATTAGGCAAGATCGACGGAGAGACCCACGACGCGGCGGCCTTTCCAGTACCCGGCTGGCAACCCGAGGGCGGCTATTCGGTTGACCGGGCTCTCATATTTGCGCTCATCCGCCAGGAATCAAAATTCAGGGCATCGGCAAAAAACCGAAGCGGCGCAACGGGATTAATGCAGTTGATGCCGGCCACAGCACGTTTCGCCGCACAGCAAGAGCGCATCAAGGGTGTGAATAGCCACACTCTCTTAAACCCTGAACTGAATATCGCCCTTGGCCAATCCTATGTGCAGCATTTGCTCACTCAAGATATGATAGACGGTAATATTTTTTTTCTCCTCTGCGCCTACAATGCAGGACCAGGAAATTTGAAAAAATGGCTGCCGAAAACCAATTTTGACGAAGATCCACTGCTCTTCATCGAAAGCATCCGTTCGCGCGAAACTCGCCAGTTTATTAGGCGCGTTATCGCTAATTATTGGATTTACCGCATGCGCCTGGGGCAGCCGACGCCATCTCTCGACGCCACCGCTTCGGGGCTGTGGCCAGGCTATGCGCCGCAGGAAAGGAGCTTCGCTGACAATGAGTAAAATATCCGGAGACGGGGAATTTCTGCCGGTCAATATCGCGCTTTTAACGGTTTCGGATTCGCGCACGCTTGCCGATGATAAATCCGGCGATGTGCTAGAGGCGCGGATAACTGAAGCCGGTCACAATTTGGTTGCCCGGCTTATCGTCAAAGATGAGCAGGCGCTTATTTCCGCACAATTGCGAATCTGGATCGCTAATCCTGAAATCGATACCGTGATCGCCACCGGCGGAACCGGGCTGACTGGCCGGGACGTCACGCCGGAGGCCTTCGCCGACGTCTATGAAAAGGAGATCAGCGGCTTCGGAGAATTATTCCGCCAGCTCAGCTATGAAACAATCGGCACCTCGACGATGCAATCGCGCGCCACCGGCGGCCTCGCCGGCGGCACTTACCTCTTTGCCTTGCCCGGATCGCCGGGCGCCTGCCGCGATGGCTGGGACAAAATCCTGAAAGCCCAACTCGATAGCCGGCAAAAACCTTGCAATCTGGTGGAACTGATGCCGCGCCTGCAAGAGCATCTCACCTGACGGGCAATTGACGGGCGATGAGGTGGTTAAGGCGAATATTTTTGTCGCCAACGCTGCTTATTTCAACATCATCAGCGGTGTTTATCCGCGGTATTTTCCGCATGAAGCGTCGGTTGCCGCTTTAGGCTTCGGCCAGCGCCCGTTCGATAGCGGGGACCGCCAGACCTAATTGTTTTTCCCGCGCCAACGCCAACAGGCGACGCAACTCCTCTTCGCCGTCCCGGTTGCCGCGTCCCCAATCCGCCAGAGCCCGCGACCAGGAGATATAGAAATTGCTCCATGGGACGGGTTCCGCCCGAGTGTAGGCTTCCAGCGCATTGGCGAAGCGTTCCGCGTCGGCCCACTCACCGGCGTTCAATGAGGCCTCCATGGCGTCGCGGTAAAACCAGAAATAATTGTGACTGACACAGCCGCGGGCGAGCACCGCTTGCGCTTCTTCAAAAGCAGTGTGTCGCTTGTCAGCGTCACCGCACAGGAATGCAAAAATGCCGAGGGCCAGCGGACCACAAAACGTAATGCCGGTTTCGCGGGAGATCTCTACGCCGCGTCCGGCAAGTTTGATGGTTTCGACCTTCTGCCCTTTTTTGGCCAGAATTCGCGCCTTGAAGGCAAGACACCAAGGCTCGAAACGGCGCACCGATGCGCGCGATAATTTCAGGCGCCTTCTCGATATCGCGAAGCGCACCCGCATTGTCGCCCAAATCCAATTTGGTATCGCAACTCATCAGCCCGATGACGTGCGGTCTTTGCAGGCCCAAGCGATCGGCCAAGCCAGGCACGGCAGCTGACGCCATCATCCGCAGCCAATTCACGGGCGCTTTCGAAGGCCTGTGTCGCTTCATTGATTTGGCCAAGTGTGTGCAGCATATCGCCCCTCAGCCAAAGCAATTCAAACGCGATGTCTGCTGCCGCAATGGTCGCAAAAACGGTGCCCGTCGGGATTTTCGCCCTGGCATTCGGCGCATCTCATACTTCGGCCTCTTGGCGCTGGCGCGCGCGCCACATCGCATGGTCAGCGCCGACATCTATATCGCTCAGCATATCCACCATGGCGACGGAGTAACTCTTCGGCAAGTTCGCCACCGTGTCGGCAAGAGCGCGAGGGCTCGACCAGGCAACATTGGCGAAGGGATTGGCACGGAGCGCACCGGGCGAAAGGCCAACCAGCCAAAAGCCGCCATCCTCGGCCGGTCCAAAAACCGCATCGGCGCGGCCGAGGGCGGCGAATGCCTTGGCAATGTGGCACGGCATCAGATCGGGGATATCGCTGCCCACAAGCACGGCCGGACCGGACGGCGCTCTCTCCAAGGCGCGCTGCATACGCTTGCCCAAATTTCCCGCGCCTTGCTTGACCACCGGGCAAGAGAGCGGCCAAAAGCGCTCGCGGCCATCAAAGGAATCGGGCGTTACGACGAGTTGGCAATGCCAACGGGGGTCACGCGCGAGGCGGAGGATGAGCCGGCGCGTGGTACGCCGATAAAAGCTCCAGGCTTCCGCGCCGCCGATGTCGCGCCCAAGCCGGCGCTTGACTTGCCCCAAACGGGGCGCTTTGACGAATATCAGGAGTGTTCGCGCCATCGCGAGGCTTAGCCGTAGAGCCGAACCAGAAAGCTCGATTTCACGCCCAGGAAAAACAAGGTGAGGCATACCAGATTGCGCGCCGAGCGGCGGATATATCCGGAGCGGCGATAGCGCTCTGCCGAAGTGAATGCCGCGGCGCCAAAATGGACGAATCGCCGGCGCCCGATGCGGCGCGCAATATCGACATCTTCCATAAGCAGAAGTGGACGAAAACCACCGACCACATCGTAAAAGCCGCGCCCGATCAAAAGTCCCTGATCACCATATGGCAAGCCCAATGCCCGCGACCGCCAGGCCGCTATGGTTTCTAGACGCCGCGCCGCCGGGGCGCGATCATTAAAACGCAGGCGAAATACGCCAGCGTGCTCGGCACTCTCGGCAACGGCCATAAACGCCTCAGCTTCGATCCGCCAATTTTCGCCTAAGATGGTGTCGGCATGTAGGAACAGCAGCCAATCGCCGCGGGCGGCATCGCCGCCAGCCGCCAGTTGCGCCCCTCGGCCACGTGCAACGGAAATAAGTTTGACGCCTTTCGCCTCAGCGATGGCGCAGCTGGCATCGCTGGACGCGCCATCGGCAACAACCACTTCGTAGTCAACGCCAACGAGTTGCGACTGAAGACTGTCTAGTGTCGCGCCTAACGTCGATGCCGCGTTAAAGGTGGGGATCACGACACTGAGCAATGCCCTCTCCATTCGTAAATCTAGCCGGCACCATGCCCGGAATCGTGGTCTGCGTCAAAATGTTCTTTATTTGTTCTATACCTTGGCTATGATGCGCTATGGGCAGCCTAGTCTATTCAAATAACCGAGATTCGGCAGGCAATCCCGTGGTGCGCGAGGCGCGCAAAGGGCGTGGTGCCGCGAGCAATAAGGCGGGACGCTACGAACGCCATGCCGGCGAGGCTTACGACGATGGCTGGGGCAGTCTTGAAGAGCCGCTAGACAAGCTGCAGACCATCGTTCAAGCGGATCACAGCCGTACCGCGATAACCCGCAACACCTCGCCAGATCTTGGATTTGATCGTTCGATCAATGCCTATCGTGGATGCGAACATGGCTGCGCTTATTGTTTCGCCCGGCCCACGCACGCCTTTCTCGGCCTCTCTCCGGGACAGGATTTCGAAAGCAAGATCTTTGCCAAGCATGACGCACCTACGCAATTGGCGCGGGAGTTGTCGAACCCGAGATATCAGTGCCGGATGATCGCGCTTGGCACCAATACAGACCCCTATCAGCCGACCGAACGTCGCCTTGAAATCACGCGCGACGTCCTTTCCGTTCTTTCGCAACATGAACATCCGGTGGGAATTGTCACCAAATCCGCCTTAGTAACGCGTGACATAGATATTCTGGAATCGATGGCGCGGCGCAATCTGGTCAAAGTTGTGCTCTCGGTTACCACGCTGGACAGCGAATTGGCACGGCGCTTGGAGCCGCGCGCCGCGACCCCCGCAAAACGCCTTGCCGCTATCCGCGCTTTGAGCGAGGCGGGAATTCCCACCGGCGTCAATTTTGCCCCTGTCATCCCGGCGCTCAATGAAAGCGAATTGGAGGCCGTCTTGGAAGCAGCCGCCAATGCGGGAGCGCGCGAAGCCGGATACATCCTGTTGCGCTTGCCGCTTGAAATCAAAGAATTGTTCGAGGAATGGTTGCTGCTGCATGTACCGAAGCGCGCCAACCACGTCATGAACCGAATTCGCGACATGCATGCCGGACAACTTTATCGCGCTGGCTTTGGATTGCGCCAGACCGGTTCAGGCCCGAGCGCCGAACTGCTCGCCCAGCGTTTTCGCTTGGCAAAGAAGAGGTGTGGACTGAACAACCCTGCTTTGCGACTCGACTCGAGTCGTTTTTGTCCGCCACCAAAACAAGGCGATCAGCTTACGCTATTGTAACTCAATAATTTAAAGGCGAAGGCTAACTTTTGACATAAATATGTGGCACGATCTGCCTCATATGCTGGTCCATTCCGAACTTGGCCAATTGGCCGTCGTCGCCTTGGCAGCTCTTTTGTGCGGCCTCGGTTTCGCGCGCTTCAAGCAACCCGCCATCGTCGGCTATATCTTGGCTGGCGTCATACTTGGCCCCAGCGCCTTGGGACTGGTGGAGAATCGCGACTGGGTCGCGATGCTGGCCGAGCTCGGCGTGCTTCTGTTGCTGTTCGTCATCGCCATGAAGCTATCCTTGCGCGCCTTTCGCACAATCTGGAAAGTCGCCCTCATGGCGGCGGCGATGCAAATTGCCATCGCCACCGTGATCACCCTCGCTCTCTCAAGACTTTTCGGCTGGCCGCTGGAACTCGCGGTGCTGCTCGGTTTCGTCGTCAGCCTATCGAGCACGGCGGTGGCCATAAAAATGCTGGAAGAAATTGGAGAACTGCGGAGCGAGACCGGCCGCATCGTGGTCGGCGTCTTGATAGCCCAGGATCTGGCAGTGGTGCCAATGCTGTTGCTCCTGAACGGCATGGCGGCAGAAGGCGGCTTGGATTGGAGCACGATTCCGGTATTTTTCGCCGCCATCGGCTTGCTTGCGACGCTCATCTGGTATCTCAGCCGGCGCGAAAAGCTGAACCTTCCGTTCAGCGCCCTGGCTCAGCAGCACCGGGAGATTGTGCCCCTTGCGGCGCTTGGCTGTTGCCTGGCGCTCGCCGCGATTTCAGATTTCATAGGACTTACCGCGGCCTTTGGGGCCTTTATCGCCGGCCTCGTGATAGGCTCGACACATCAGCGCCGCGAAATGATCCGCGCCACCGAACCGATTCAGGGCGTCCTCGCGATGGTCTTCTTCCTGTCGATCGGACTGCTCATCGATCTTGCATATATTTGGGAGAATTTGGCCACGGTGCTCGTCCTTCTCGTCTTCGTGCTGTTGGTGAAATCGGGCGTGAACGTGGTCATCCTGCGAATTCTTGGCGAGCCTTGGCCGCGCGCTTTTTTGGCCGGTATTTTGCTTAGCCAGGTCGGCGAGTTTTCCTTCGTGCTTGCTGGCGCCGGCGTCGCCCTGGCGGCGGTCGGAATCGAAGGGCACCGATTAATCGTCGCGGTGATCGCGCTTAGCCTAATGGTGAGCCCGATCTGGCTGATGACAGCGCGGCGCTTGCAACATCTGACGGCAGGCGGAATTTGGCGCCTAGACGATTTGCTGCTCGGCATCTATGAAAAAGAGGCACGTTTGTTTGCACGCGGTTCCAGATTTGTGGCGCTGGCAGGCATGTCCATGTTCAAGCGAATGCGCGCTTATTCATGGCGCTCGGGAGTAATTTTTGTTGGCCTGACGCGCTTGAGAAACCGTCTCCAGGCATGGCGCGCGCGCCAGAACCCCATTAGTGGCGACGAAGCCGCAGCGCTCAACGGAGAGGTACTGCCGCCGAGGCGCCCAGCCGAAAAACGCCGTGCCTGATTTCTGTCTCGAGCGCGAATTGGGCGGCAGCGTCGCCGGCATCGATGAAGCTGGTCGGGGGCCGTGGGCCGGTCCTGTTCATGCCGCGGCGGTGGTTTTTCCGGCAGCCGGCCCTAGCGCCGCTCTGGCCGCGCGGGTGAACGATTCAAAACAGCTATCCAAAGCCCAACGCGAAGCGGTTTTTCCCGAACTGTTGCAAGCCGCGCTGGTTGGGCAAGGCCAAGCCAGCGTCGCGGAAATTGACGAATTAAATATTCTCGTCGCCACACATCTTGCCATGGCGCGCGCCGTGAATGCGCTTACCCTGCTGCCGGACGCGGCGCTGGTCGACGGCAATCGTGCCCCCGCCCTGCTTTGTCCCGTTCGATGTGTGGTCAGAGGCGACGCCAAGAGTTATTCCATCGCCGCGGCTTCCATCGTCGCCAAGGTAACGCGGGACCGATACATGACCGAGCTTGCCGCTCGCCATCCGGGATATTATTGGGAACGCAATTTCGGCTATGGCACTAAGCTGCATCGCCAAGCATTGGCACGGCTCGGCGTGACGCCGCACCACCGCCGGTCTTTCAAGCCGATCCGGATGCTCTTGGAAGAGTCTGCCGAATCAAAGGCTTGACGTGCCGAGTCTCGGTGCGCCATGGTGCCGCCCATGAACAATGAGAAAACCGAAATGGGAGATGAAAGCGGGCGCCTTCTGGTTGGCGACTGCTGCCGGGAAATGTCGCGACTAGAGGCAAACTCGGTCGACCTGATCTTTGCCGATCCGCCCTACAATCTTCAGCTCGGCGGCGAGTTGCTGCGCCCTAACAATAGCCGCGTCGATGGCGTCGACGACGCGTGGGACAAATTCGAGAACTTTGCGGCCTATGACCAGTTTACGCGCAACTGGCTGCTGGAAGCGCGCCGCGTACTTAAGGGCACGGGCACGCTCTGGGTAATCGGCAGCTATCACAATATTCACCGCATTGGCACGGCACTCCAGGATATCGGCTTCTGGCTGCTCAACGACGTGATATGGCGCAAGACCAATCCGATGCCGAATTTTCGCGGGCGGCGCTTCACCAACGCGCAGGAAACGCTGATCTGGTGCGCAAAAAGCGCTGAGGACAAAGGCTACACATTCAATTACGACGCCATGAAATCGCTCAACGAAGATATCCAGATGCGGAGCGACTGGCTGCTGCCGCTATGCACCGGGGCCGAACGGCTGAAACGCGATGGCCGCAAGGCGCATCCGACGCAAAAACCCGAAGCACTTTTGCACCGGGTTATTCTCGCTGCCAGCAAACCGGGTGATGTCGTGCTCGATCCGTTCCTCGGCTCCGGCACCACTGCCGCCGCCGCAAAGCGTCTTGGACGGCGCTGGATCGGAATCGAACGCAGCGCCGAATATGCCGAGATTGCTCTGCAGCGGATCGCCAGTGTAACGCCGGTCGCCGACACCGACCTCGAAACCATGCGGGCCAAGCGCAGTCAACCGCGGGTGCCGTTCGGAAATTTACTTGAGCGCGGCCTGATCGCACCGGGCGAGACGCTGTACGACCGCCTGAAGCGTGTCAAAGCGCAGGTACGCGCCGACGGCAGCCTAGCGCACGGCCCGCTCACCGGTTCGATCCATCGGATCGGCGCTCTGGCCCAAGGTGCCGAGGCATGTAATGGCTGGACCTATTGGTATATCGCTGATGAAAACGGCGCCCTCACCTCTATCGACCGCCTGCGCGACCAAATCCGCGAAGAGATGAATTAGCCGCTACTTTGCGCGTGGCGAATTACTTTTCGGCTGAGCGTGGATAGCGCCTGATCGGCGAATTGCTCCGGCGCGCACCAAATGCCCTCGACGGCCGTGCGGCCATCTGCTTTGCCGGCGTAAACGGTGATCTCAAGTCGAAAATGCGTGAAGCCGTGGGCAACCATGCCGGGCAGCGCGCGCCAACGCGCCTCGACCGGTGCTTCGCGCCGGGCCGAGCGCGGCTGCCACGGGGTTTCGCACCAAGCGCTTGTCGGCACCTCCATTAGGCCCCCCAGCAGGCCGTTTTCGGGCCGTCGGCGAAGCAGGATTCGACCGTCGCCGCGCACCGTCCAAAAGGCCATGCCGTGGCGAAGCGGGCGCTCGGGCCTCGGTGTTTTGCGCGGCAGTATCTCTTGAACACCTGCGCCAAAGGCGCGGCAAGCGCGCTGCCACGGACAAAGGGCGCAAGCCGGTTTCCTCGGCGTGCAGATCGTCGCGCCGAGATCCATGATCGCCTGGGCATAGTCGCCTGGTCGTTTGGCGGGTGTGATCTCCGCTGCGAGCCGGCGCAATTCCTTCTTGGCCGCCGGCAACGGCGCTTCAACCTGGCGAAGGCGCGCGATCACCCGTTCGACGTTGCCGTCCAGTATGGTGGCGGGACGCTCAAAGGCGATCGCCGCGATTGCCGCCGCCGAATACGGGCCAATTCCCGGCAACTTCAAAAGCGCCGCTTCCTCCTGTGGAAACTTACCGCCATGATTCTGCACGATCTGCTGCGCGCAGCGCAGCATGTTCCTCGCCCGGGCGTAGTAGCCGAGACCCTGCCATGCGTGCAGTACATCGTCCATCGGCGCGGCAGCGAGGTCGAGAAGGCGCGGCCAGCGGCCGAGGAATCTTTCGAAATAAGGCCCGACCGTGGTGACTGTCGTTTGCTGCAACATGATCTCGCTGAGCCACACGCGATAGGGATCGGGGCGCACGCCAAGCGGCGCCCGCCACGGCAAATCCCGGCCTTGAACGCCGTACCAGGCAAGCAATTCCGCCGCCAGGGCCGCTGGTTTCAACGCGCCGCGCCCAATTGACGGCGCGCCAACGATGGGCTCAACAGTAAAATCATTGTGGATTCCAAAATAATCCTCTGGGCGCTTATAGTATGCCAATGACACGCCCGTCGCGTCCCGTGGCTTCCGCCCTACACAAGGTAACGGAGAAAATTTACCGCAAGCGCGGCTTCGCGTCCGCGGGCGTGCTCGACAATTGGCCGGCCATTGTCGGCGAGAACTTGGCGCGCCATTCGATGCCCGAACGTCTTGGCGGCGACGGGACATTGCGTCTGCGCGTTGACGGACCGCTGGCCACCGAGCTCAAGCATCTGGAGCCGCAGATTCTAGAGCGTATCGCCAGTTATTTCGGTTATCGCGCGGTAAATCGGCTGAGCCTGATTCAGGGGCCGCTCGAAAAGCCTCCGGTGGAAAAATCCAAGCCGGCGCGCGTCCTCGACTCGGATTCGGCGAAAACACTCGCTGATACCATTCATGGGACCCAGAACGCAGAAGTTAAGCAGGCTCTCGCACGCCTCGGCGCGGCTGTGCTGAGCCAGCCGGACGATACCTAACCCATTGAATTCACGGCGCTCAGAGGTCAGGCGTGCGTCCCAGGGCAGATCGACCATGCGGCCTCCACGCTTGAGACAGCGTGAGCGCCACTTTATACTGGGGCGTTCGGCCTAATTGAGGTTTGCCATGATCACCAGACGATTCTTGATAGCAGGGATGGCCGGTTTTACCGGTACTGTGGCGGCGGCGCCCCTGCTGCATTTGGCGTCCTTGCCGGCAGCAGCGAGCAGTTGGGAGAAAGCCGGCGACATGGCCATCGGCGCGCCTGAGGCGCCGATCTCGGTCATCGAATATTTTTCGCTTACTTGCCCGCATTGTCGCGATTTTCATACCGAGACGTTTCCGCGTTTGAAGACTGAATATGTCGACACCGGCAAGGTGCGGTTTATCGCCAGGGATTATCCGCTAAATCGGCCCGCTTTAGACGCCGCCATTCTCGCCCACTGTGCCGGACCAGAGCGCTATTTTGCCTTCATCGAGACACTGTTTAATACATTCGATAATTGGACTCGGGCAGCCAACTACCTCAACGCACTCGGCCAGATCGGCCAATTGGGCGGCATCAGCGAAGCGCAGTTCCAGGACTGCCTTGACGACCAGACTCTTGAGACCAAGATATTCAGTTCCATTCTCGAAGCTCAGGAGAGTTACGATATAAAGTCCACGCCTTCCTTCGTCATCAATGGTCAAAAGCATGAGGGCGGCATGCGCTTTGAGGCCTTCGCCAAGACTCTCGACCGCTACCTGCCCGAATCCTAGCAGGCAGCACATGTTCATTTTTTTCCACTGAGCGGAACGCCTAGCCGGTGCATTTTACCAAGCTCAAATTGGTCGGCTTCAAGTCCTTCATCGAAACCAACGAACTGGTAATCGGGCCTGGTACCACGGGCATCGTTGGACCGAATGGCTGCGGTAAGTCGAACCTGGTCGATGCGTTACGTTGGGTGATGGGCGAAACTGCGCCGAGCCAAATGCGTGGCACCGCCATGGAAGATGTCATCTTCAACGGCACCGACTCGCGCGCTGCGCGCAATTTCGCTGAGGTCGCGTTGCTGGTCGACAATGCCGAACGTACCGCGCCCGCTGCCTTCAACGAAGACGAAGAAATCGAGGTGACGCGGCGCATCGAACGTGGCATGGGCTCGGCTTATAGCGTCAACGGGCGGGAGTTGCGGGCACGTGACGTACAATATTTGTTCGCGGATTTCGCCAGCGGCGCACATTCCTCCGCGCTCGTGGGCCAGGGGCGTATCAGCGACATCATCAATGCCAAGCCGACGCAACGGCGCGGTATTCTCGAGGAAGCCGCGGGCATCAGCGGCCTACACGCGCGACGTCACGAGGCGGAATTGCGCTTGCGCGCGGCCGAGACCAATTTGGAACGCCTCCAGGATGTCGTCGGCGCCCTAGATACTCAGCTTCACGCACTCAAACGTCAGGCGCGCCAGGCCAGCCGCTATCGCCGTATTGCGGAAAACCTGCGCAGCGCTGAGGCGCTGCTGCTGCACATCCGTTGGAGCGCCGAACAGCAGGCGTTGGAAGCGCGGGCAGCGGAGCTAAACGGTGAAACGGAGCGCGTTGCGGAATTGACCGGCCTCGTCGCTGCGGCGACCAGCGCACAAAATAGAGCATCAGAAGCGCTCCCTGGATTGCGGCAGCAGGAAGCGGCCCAGGCCGCCGCTCTCCATCGCCTCGCCGTGGCGCGCGACCGTTTGGATGAAGAAGAACGCCAAGCTGGCGAACAGCGACGAGAAATCGAAACCAGATTAGCCCAAATTGCAGCGGATTTGACGCGCGAAAGAACCCTTGCGGAAGATGCTGAAAATGCCGTCTCGAGGGCCGATGAACAGCGCAAAGAGCTGTTGCGGGCGAGCGACGATTCTGCAGACGCAGAGCGAAATGCAAAAACCGCGCACGTCGCGTCGAGCGCCGCAGTGGCGGCACTCGAGGAACGCCTGACGCAGCGCACAGAAGAAGTCGCCGCTGACGAGGCGCGCCGCGCAAATCTCCAGCGCCGCTTGGAAGAACTCGACGCCCGGCAGCAAACATGCGCGACGCGAAAAATCGAGGTCGAGGGTGAGCTTGCCGAACTCGGGAAACGCAGCTCTCATCAGAACGTCATCGCCGCAACCGAAGACAGCGTTGCCAAAGCGCGCACGGCCGCAGCTGAGGCGCGTCAAGCGCTTGGCGCTGCCGAGGCTGCCCGCGAGACGGCAGTGGCAGATGAGTTGACGTCGCGAGATACGCTGCAGACGGACGATGCCAAACTTTCTCGCCTTCATGCCGAGGCGGCGGCGCTCACTGAATTACTCGGCCATGGCGAGGCTCGCCATGGCCCCGGAATCGTCGATTCGCTTGACGTCGAGCCCGGCTACGAGGCCGCGCTCGGGGCCGCGCTTGGCGATGATTTGGAAGCACCGGAAAACGGTGAAGCGGCCATCCACTGGACGTCTTTGGCGCCGCTCGATGAAAATCCGACGCTTCCGGATAACGTTAAACCGCTTGCTGATTTCGTCCGGGGGCCCGCCGCCCTCGCCCGCCGATTGGCGCAGGTGGGCGTTGTCGAAAGCGGCGGCGCGGAATTGCAGAAAGCGCTTCGGCTTGGCCAGCGCTTGGTTGCCAAAGATGGCGCGATGTGGCGTTGGGACGGCTTTACCGTGAACGCCGGTGCGCCCACCGCTGCGGCAAGCCGCCTCAAACAGCGAAACCGCTTGGTCGAGCTGGAAAAGGAATTGCTGGCAGCGGATCAGATCCGGCAAGAGGCCGAGAAGAACTTCCAAGCAGCGCGGGATTTCCTCCAGGAGGCGGTAAAACAGGCGACATCGGCGCGGAACAATTCAGAAAGCGCGGAAGAAGCCCTCAATCAGGCGCGCGACCGTTTGGCTGAATTGATCGGCAAGGCCGTGGCGGAAAATTCACGCCTGACAGCGCTCGCTGAAGCGGCAGAACGCCTTGGCGATGAATTGATTGAGACAACGCGTGCCGCCGACGAGACTAGAGAAGCCCTTAGCGGCGCCGCATCGTCTGAAGACGGGCGAGCGGAAATCGCGCGCTTACGTGAGGAAATGGCACAGTTGCGGGCAACTCACGAGGAACACTCCCGTGCACATCACCGCCTCGCTAGCGAGGCTGCCCAGCGCGTGCACCGAAAGGACGAACTGGACCGCGAAGTAACAGGCTGGAGTGAACGGGTAACGGGCGCTCGACAAAGGCTTTTAGAACTCGCTACACGACGCGACGAAGCTGACCGGCAACTCGAAGCGCTGGCCGACCGACCAGATGAAATCACACGTCGCCGCTCCGGCTTATTGGAGCAAATCGCTACCTTAGAGGGCGAGCGCAACACCGCTGCCGAGGCGCTTGGCCATGGCGAGAATGAGCTAGCGCAGCGCGATGGCGCGCTCAAAGAGGCCGAGCGGACTCTCGCGTCAGCCCGCGAGGAGCGCGTGCGCATTGAGGGTCTGCTGGAACAGGCTAGGCAGGCGATGAATATGGTGGTCTCACAAATCAGCGAGCGCCTGTCTTGTCAGCCGGAAGAGGCGTTGGCGCTTGCCCAAGTAACCAACGAAGAAAATTTGCCCGAAGCCGATGAAGTGGAAGCGCGCATTCAGCGCCTCACGCGTGAGCGTGAAAACATTGGCGCGGTAAATCTGCGCGCTGAGGAAGAGGCAACGGAACTTGATGAGCAGATTACCACATTGATCAACGAACGGGCCGATTTGGAAGCCGCCATCGCACGCCTTCGCCAAGGTATTTCGAGCCTCAACCGAGACGGCCGCCAACGCGTCACTGCGGCCTTCAAGCGCATCGATAACCATTTTCGCGAGCTCTTCACCCGCCTTTATGGCGGCGGCCACGCCTATCTCGAATTGATTGAATCTGACGATCCCCTGGAAGCAGGCCTTGAAATCATGGCCAGCCCGCCGGGCAAACGGCTGCAATCCCTGACCCTGCTATCGGGCGGCGAAAAGGCACTGACTGCTCTCGCCCTGCTGTTCGCGGTCTTTCTCACCAACCCGGCGCCGATCTGCGTTCTCGATGAGGTCGATGCGCCGCTCGACGACAGCAATGTCGATCGATTTTGCACGTTGGTGTCGGAATTAGCGGAAAAGAGCGGCACCCGTTTCTTGGTTGTGACCCATCATCGAACGACGATGTCGCGGATGGATCGGCTGTACGGCGTGACCATGGTAGAGCGCGGCGTGTCGCAGCTTGTTTCCGTCGATTTGACGCAGGCCGAACAGTGGCGCGAAAGCGCCTAACCAGGCACTGATAAATTATCATTTTGTTCAAATATATCAATTTGTTACCCGCTTTTTGGAAGTGGTTGACAGGCTCGGGGGCAAACACTATGGTTCACCCGCTTTTTCGATTGCGGGCTCGTGCATGGGTGGAGTTCGAAGGCTGGTTTTCATGAGCGATGACAAACCACCGCCTTCGCTTGAAGAACTCGATTCGCGTCTCAAGAAAATCCAGGGAGAGCGGCAGCGTCCAGAAGGGTTGGGTATGCCGCCAACCCGGACGGGACAGTCCCTGCATCTTGGAATCGAAATGGCGGCGACGTTGATGGTTGGGGCCGGCATTGGCTGGTTTCTCGATCGTTGGCTAGGTACGACACCATGGCTGTTGATCATATTCATGTTTCTGGGTATTGGAGCGGGATTGAGCAACGCCTTTAGATTGGCGAGAAGATACACCGCGGAAGTGACGCGGCGCGAACAAGACACTGGCGGCAAGCCGCCACGAAAAGACGAATAGGGGAGCGGCAAGCCCGTGGCATCGGCAGAAAACGCGGAACATCACGGTCCGCTCGATCAATTTACGATCCAGCGTTACGTTGAAATTGACCTCGGTGGATTTGACGCTTCGTTCACCAACTCATCCTTGATGATGGTGGTGGCGGTGGTCGTTATTTTCCTGCTCACGACATTGGGCATGGGGCGCGGGCGCCTGGTGCCTGGACGTCTGCAGTCGGTCGTCGAAATGCTTTATGAGATGGTCGCCGGCATGCTGGGCGACATCGTTGGCGGACGCTCTGCCAAGAAATTCTTTCCGTTTGTGTTTAGTCTTTTCACCTTCCTTCTGCTCGGCAATCTGCTCGGCCTAATCCCCTACAGTTTCACGTTTACCAGCCACATCATCGTCACCCTTACCTTTGCGCTCGTGGTCTTTGTTGGCGTGACAATTCTCGCGATCATCATTCACAAGCACAAATTTCTGACCTTCTTCCTGCCTCCGGGCGTGCCGATGTGGATGGCACCGCTCTTGGTACCGATTGAGATCGTCTCTTATATCGCCCGGCCCATCAGCCTTGCGGTCCGCCTGTTCGCCAACATGATGGCGGGGCATAGCATTTTGCATGTGTTCGGCGGCTTCGTCTTCGCACTTGGATTTTTCGGATTTTTGCCTTTCGCTTTCATCATCGCGCTTTACGGACTGGAAATTCTCGTCGCCGTTCTGCAAGCCTATGTGTTCGCGATCCTGACCTGCCTCTATATCCGCGATGCAATATTTCTGCATCACGAGTAACCACCGACAACTTACACGTCGCTTACAAAACACAATCAAGGGAACGAAATCATGGACGCTGAATCAGCAAAACTTCTCGGACAGCTCATCGGCGGCGGCTTGGCCACCATCGGTGTGGCGGGCTCCGGCGTGGGCATCGGAATTATTTTCGGCAATTATGTTTCGGCTGCCGGCCGCAACCCGGCCGCCGCGCCTAAGTTGTTCGGCAACGTGCTGCTCGGATTTGCGCTGACAGAAGCCATCGCGCTGTTCGCGCTCGTGATGGCCTTCATTATCCTGTTCGGCAGCTGAGGCCGCTTGATTCCCGGCGCCGGCGGGCAAGCTCCGCCGGACCGGTGACTCATACGGAGAGGTAATATGCCACAGCTTGAAATCCCTGATTATGCGCCGCAGATCTTTTGGCTGATCGTAACCTTCGTTGTTCTCCTCATTCTCATGTGGAGTCTGGCATTGCCGCGCATTGGCCGTGTCCTGGAACAGCGCCAAAAGCATATCTCGGATGATTTGGAACAGGCCGAGAAATTCAAGCGAGACTCAGAAGACGCGATCAAGTCTTATGAGGCATCGCTTGCTGAGGCACGCTCCAAATCGCATCAATTGCTGGCGGAAACCCAAGCCCAGCTTGACGAGCAGGCGAGCGCACAGCGCGCCCGCTTAGATGCTGAATTGGCGACTAAGCAGGCCGAGGCTGAGCGCCGTATCCGAGAGGCTCGCCAGCAGGCACTTTCGAGCGTGCGCCAGGTGGCGGCGGAAGTAGCGCGTGCGGCGACGCACCGCCTGATCGGCGTGGAGCCGAGCCAGGCCGACGCCGACGCCGCGATCGACGGAAAGGCCTGAAGCCATGGGCAAGCTCAAACGCATGGCCCGGGTGCCGGAGAATTGGCTGCTGGTTGGTGTCTTTGCCTTCGTGATCGCCGGTTACTCGATCACCGAAGACGCAAATTTCTGGATCTTAATCGCCTTTGCCACATTCGCCGGCGTATTCGGGCGCAAGGCATGGGCTGCAATCAAGAAAACGTTGGACGGACGGCGCGACAAAATTCAAGCAGAATTGGACGAGGCTCAACGCCTGCGAGAAGAAGCGCAAAGTTTGCTGGCGGAGTATGAGCGCAAGCGTCGCGAGGCCGAGGACGAAGCCAAGCAAATGGTCGAGCATGCCAAAGTAGAGGCAGAGCGTCATGCCAATAGCGCCAAGCAGGCGCTTGAGGAGACCATGCGCCGGCGTGAGGAAGCAGCGATGCAACGCATCCAGCAGGCCGAAACTGACGCCCTCCGCGAGGTGCGGGAAACCGCCGCCAGCTTAGCCGTCGCGGCCACCGCGCAGTTGATTCGCGAAAACCTCGACGAGGCCCGAGCCGACGCCATGATCGAGCGCTCAATCGTGGAAATGAGCGAAAAACTGCACTAATCCGAGAGACGGATAACAAATAAAAAAGCCCCGTCTGAGCGATCCGGCGGGGCTTTTTTATGCCCTATCTCAATAGGCGTTGGCGATCGGCAGCTCCTCAGACGGAAACAACGTGATGACGCGGCAGCCGTCATTGGTCACCACGACCTCTTCCTCGATGCGTGCGCCCGAGAATCCGTCACTTGCCGGGCAATAGGTTTCGAGCGCAAATACCATGCCTTCCTTGATCTCCATTGGATTGTCGAGCGACACCAGGCGGCTGATGATCGGCCGTTCATGCAAGAACAGGCCAAGGCCGTGGCCGAATTGCAGGCCGAAACATTCCATTTCATTGGCAAATCCAAGCGTCTCAGCGGTCGGCCAACATGACGCAACCTGGTCCGTGCCCACTCCGGGCCGGATCAAGGCGATGGACGCATCGAGCCATTGCCGCGCTTGCTTGTAAGCGTCGCGCTGCGAATCGCTCGCGCGGCCAACATTGATGGTGCGGTAGTAGCAGGTCCGGTAGCCCATATAAGATTGAATGACATCAAAGAAGGCTTGGTCCCCCGGGCGGAACAGGCGGTCGGTGAAATTGTGCGGATGCGGATTGCAGCGCTCACCCGAGACCGCGTTGATCGCCTCGACGTGATCAGAACCCATCTCGTAAAGCCGCTTCGTCGCGCTGGCGACGATATCTGCTTCACGTATTCCGGGTTTCAACTCTTCAAAGATCTGATGATAGACGCCATCGACCATGGCGGCTGCCTGGTTCAACAGCACGATCTCGTCGATGTTCTTGATCTCACGCGCATTCAACATGGTTTGCTGCGCGTCGCGCACTTCCAGGCCAACCGCCTGCAACTCAAAAAATAGCGGTGGCTCGATGATGTCGACACCAAGCGGCATATCCGCCACGCCATGTTCGATCATGATCGCTTTGATTTCCTCCGCAGCACGGCGCATCAGGCCCGCTTCCACCGGCACCGCACCTCTCAGCCCGAGCATCCCGGCGTGGCAGCAGCCGGGATCAAGCCACGGCATATGTATCCGGTGATGGGTCGCAGCCGAGCCGAAATCCCAAATATGTGGATCGCCATTGCCGGTCAACAACGCATAGCGGCTCATCTTGTCGCGCGACCATTCGCCAATGACCGTGCCACTGATATAGCGAATATTGTTGGCGTCGAGGCAAAGAATGGCGCCGAGATCCGATTCCGCGAGCGCCTGCTTGGAACGGGCTAGGCGGTAATTGTGCAGACGGCGGAAATTCACCCGCTCTTCGAAATCAACGGCGCTATGGCCAGGTGCAGGAATCGCACGGTTCCAATTAAATCCGGGATCTATATCCTCGGCCTTAATAACCGTGGGTTCGGCATATGGAATTTTCATCGCCAATTCATCCTTGCAGCTGACTTACACAAAACTATCACCAGCCGGCGTTAGTCCGGCGTGGCACTCAGCATGGTAAAAAATTCAAGCACGACCTCACCATCGAGAAGCTCATCGGTCCGACTGAGCAGCGGGACTAAATGGGGCTTGGTAAGATGAGCGTCCAAGTCTTTTTTAGAATGCCAGTTCTCGTAAAACATGAAGCGGCGAGGGTCTTCAGTGCTGCGGTGAAGATGGTAATTGATGCAGCCCGCCTCCTGGCGCGTCGGCCCGACCAACGACAAGAGCGTGTCCACAAGCTCCTGCTCCTTGCCGGGTTTGGCCTGCAAATGGGCGACCAGAGTCACTCTTTCGGACATGTTCCGTTCTCCTCAAGCGGCCCGGCTCACTGCCCTCTATCCGAGGGTGGTCTGGCCAATGCCAGGATTATTCATTCCGCAGCGTTTTGGTACGTCTCAATCGGTGGGCAGGCGCAAATTAGATTGCGGTCGCCATGAACCTGATCGATACGCCCAACCGGCGGCCAATATTTTCCCTCGCGCAAGGAATCGACGGGAAAGGCTGCCTCCTCCCGGCTATAGGCATGCGGCCAATCGTTGGCAACAACCTCTTCCAGTGTATGCGGCGCGCCACTTAGCGGATTATCCGCCAACGTCCATTCCCCGTTCTCGATCCGCTTGATCTCACCGCGAATAGAAATCATGGCTTCCACGAAACGGTCCAGCTCGGCGCGAGGCTCGCTTTCGGTTGGTTCGATCATCAGGGTGCCGGCCACCGGGAATGACATGGTGGGTGCGTGAAAGCCGTAATCCATCAGGCGTTTGGCAACATCATCAACGCTTACGCCAGTGCTTTCCTTGAGCGGCCGGAGGTCGATGATGCATTCATGCGCGACCCAACCGTTTTCTCCGCGGTACAACACGGGATAGTGGGGGCTCAGCCTACGCGCAATGTAGTTCGCGCTGAGGATGGCGGTCTGGGTTGCTTTCTTCAGGCCGGCACCGCCCATCATGGCGATATAGGCCCACGAGATCGGCAGGATACCAGCCGAGCCCCAGGGCGCTGCGGATACCGGACCAGAAACGGGTGAGACAGCCAGCGGATGGCTGGGCAGATGTGGCGCCAAATGCGCGCGCACTCCGATTGGCCCGACGCCGGGTCCACCGCCGCCATGAGGAATGCAAAATGTTTTGTGCAAGTTCATATGCGCGACGTCGGGGCCGAAAGCGCCCGGCAGACTGACGCCCAAAAGCGCATTCAAATTGGCACCGTCGAGATAAACCTGCCCGCCTGCGGCGTGAATTATCTCGCAAATATCCACGATCGCCGCCTCGAAGACGCCATGCGTAGAAGGGTATGTCACCATCAGGGCGGCCAAGCGCTCGCGATGTTCCGCCGCCTTGGCGCTGAGGTCGGCGACATCGACATTGCCGCTTTCATCGCAGGCGACGACCACCACTTTGAGGCCGGCCATGACCGCACTCGCTGGGTTGGTGCCATGCGCTGAACTGGGAATGAGGCAAATATCCCGTTCGCCCTCGCCGTTGGCCGCGTGGAAATCTCGAATTGCCAGAAGACCGGCATATTCTCCCTGGCTGCCAGCGTTGGGCTGAAGCGATACGGCGGCAAACCCGGTCACTTCACATAACATGCGTTCCAGACCCTCGATCATTTCGATGTAGCCAGGTACCTGATCAAGCGGCGCGAACGGATGAATTCGACCAAAGCCCGGCCAGGTAACCGGAATCATCTCCGCCGTCGCGTTCAGTTTCATGGTGCACGAACCGAGCGGAATCATGGAATGATTGAGTGTGATGTCTTTGCCTTCGAGACGATGCAAATAACGCAACATCTCGGTTTCGGAGTGATGGGTGTTGAATTGGGGATGGGCGAGAATCTCGGATTGGCGGCGAAATTCCTCAGGCACGCCGCCGCCACTCGTTGACTCCAAATCCGCGACGCCGAACCCGGGCGCACCATTCGGCGAAAAGATCTCAAACAGCGCATTAACGTCCTCCGGAAGCGTCGTCTCGTCGAGCGAAATTCCAAGCCTGTCGCCACCGATGCGACGGAAATTGATGCCCGCTTCGGCGGCTCGCGCCAACACGGCCTCCGCCTGACCCGGAAGATCCAGCGTCAGCGTGTCGAACCAGCTTTTGTTGGCAACGGAAATGCCAAGGCGGCTGAGGCCCGATGCTAAAATGGATGTCAAGCGATGCACCCGCGCTGCGATGATGCCAAGCCCTTTGGGACCGTGATAAACCGCGTACATTGCCGCTATGACGGCAAGCAAAACCTGCGCCGTGCAGATGTTGCTGGTGGCCTTCTCTCGGCGGATATGTTGCTCGCGGGTTTGCAGCGCAAGACGCAGCGCCGGCCGACCGCTCTTGTCCACGGATAGGCCGACGATGCGGCCTGGCAAGGATCGGCGATATTTCTCATGGGTGGCAAAAAATGCCGCGTGCGGCCCGCCAAATCCCATCGGCACGCCAAACCGCTGAGCGCTGCCAACGACGATGTCGGCGCCGAATTCACTCGGCGGGGTGAGACACACGAGACTGAGGAGATCGGCCGCGACCGTCACCAGCATGCCCTTTTCATGCGCAGTTTCGATGAACGCCCTATAGTCGTTGATCGCCCCTCCGCTCGCAGGATATTGCAAGAGAGCGCCGAAAAAGGCGCCGTGCTCAAACGCCGTTCGGTGATCGCCGACGATAATCTCAATGCCGGCTGAGCGGGCGCGCGTCCGTAAAACAGCGATGGTCTGAGGGTGGCAATCTTCGGAAACGAAATACGCCTGGCCACTTCCCTTCGTGATCGCCCGGCTCATATGGAGGGCCTCGGCGGCGGCTGTCGCTTCGTCCAACAGCGACGCATTGGCGCAGTCCATGCCCGTCAAATCCATGACCATGGTCTGGAAAATCAACAGCGCCTCGAGGCGGCCTTGGCTGATTTCCGGCTGATACGGCGTATAGGCGGTGTACCAACCGGGGTTCTCCAGAAGATTGCGCAAGATAACTGGCGGCGTGAAGGTATCGTAATACCCCATACCGATCATCGATTTGGCGACCACATTGCGCCGCGCCAAGCCCGCGAGCTCCGCGAGCACATCTTGCTCCGTGCGGGAACCAGCAAGGGTGCTGGGAAATTCACCGCGGATGGCCCGCGGCACCGCTTGATCGGTCAATGCATCTAGAGAATCGAGCCCAAGACCATCCAACATATCGGCGATATCTGCTTCGCTGGGGCCGATGTGGCGATGAACGAAAGCATCCTTCGCTTCTAAGGTGGCTAAGTCCGGCGTGCCATCTGTCATCTTTCGTTCCCTCGGTATCTCTCTTGCCTGCTCACTCCAGCCCGGCGATAAGTTCCCGGTAGCTGGCCTCGTCCATAAGAGCTTCTAGTTCCGCCGCGTCGTCGAGTTTGAGTTTGAAGAACCAGCCTTGGCCGGTGGCATCGCTGTTCACCAGCGCTGGGTCATCATCGAGCGCATTGTTAACTTCAATGATCTCACCGCCAACGGGCGCATAAATCTCGCTCGCGGCTTTGACCGATTCGACGACAGCTGCTTGGGCGCCGGCAGAGAATTTTTGTCCTATTTCCGGCAACTCCACATAGACCACGTCGCCCAACTGTTCCTGGGCATAGTCGGAAATTCCGATCGTGGCGGTATCACCCTCAACGCGAAGCCATTCATGGTCTTTGCTGAATTTGAGATCGCTCATGGCCTTCTCCCCTGTCTAAATCTTGTGATAGCGATGTGCGGCAAAAGGCAGTTTGACAACGCTGGCCGGGATGGTTTTGCCGCGCACCTGGAGGCCAAGGGCGGTGCCGGATTTGGCATGCACCGCGTCGACATAACCCATCGCCACCGGGCCGCCCGTGCTCGGCCCGAAGCCGCCGCTTGTAACGACGCCGATAGGCTCTCCGGCAGCGCTCAATATTTCCGTGTTTTCGCGTGCCGGTGCGCGGCCCTCAGGCAAAATACCAACTCGCCGGCGTTTGGGGCCGTTGGCGATTTCGTCGAGAATTCTCTGTTCCCCTGGAAAGCCGCCTTCCTCACGCCGGCGCTTTCCGATCGACCACAGCAGGCCGGCTTCCACTGGGGAAGTCGTTTCATCGATATCATGGCCATAAAGGCAAAGCCCGGCTTCTAGGCGAAGCGAATCGCGGGCGCCGAGCCCGGCCGGCAAAACCTCGGGTTCGGCCAACAAGATATTCCAAACGTCGATTGCGGCCTCGGCATAAACGGATATCTCAAAACCATCCTCGCCGGAATAGCCGGACCGCGTCACGACGGCATCCGCGCCGGCGATTTCCATCGCCGCGGCGTGCATAAACCCGAGATTCGCGGCCATTGGCGCATGGCGCGCCAATGCAGCCGCGGCTTGCGGGCCCTGAAGGGCGATCAACGCCTTGTCAGCATGCAACGCAACATCGACCGACCCCTTAAATCCGGCCTCCAGCAGCTCCAGATCAGCATCTTTACAGCCCGCATTCACCACCAACATCAATCGTCCATCCGCATTAGTGACAATGAGGTCGTCGCGAATTCCGCCCTGATCGTTTGTGAATTGGGTATACCTCAGCGCCGAGGGCGCCAGGCCGATGATATCTCCCGGTACCAGCTTTTCCAGCGCATGCGCCGCTCCCTCGCCCCAAATACTGATCTGGCCCATGTGGCTGACGTCAAACAGGGAGGCACTGTCGCGGGTATGAAGATGTTCAGCCAGAATTCCGGTGGAATAGTTGAGCGGCATGGAATAGCCGGTAAAAGGCACCATTTTCGCACCCAGTGCGACATGCCTGTCATGCAATGCTGTAGTTTTAGCCGGTTCGGTTTGGGATCCGTTCGTCTGACTCATCGACAACTCCAGCTACGAAAAAAAAAGCGCCGCAATCCCCGAAAGGATCGCCCGGCGCCCCCTCTGTCTCCGTACCTGAAAGATTGACCAACGCGGACCGGTAAACTGTCCTGCGGCTTTCCCCTTCGGTGAGGCCAAAAACCCAATTTGGATCTTCGCCTGCTTTCCAGAGTCACATCCCCTTGCGGTCCCTGCTGCCTGAGAGTTTTTGGGACTTTTGCTCCTTCGGCGTCTGGCGGTCTCCCGACCGCCAAATCTCTCCCGCGAGGTTCAACTGTGTCGACCAGACAAGCGCGAGTTTAACGCTTGAACCACGCCGGTCAACTAAGTCATTCACCGCGCTCGCTTTTCAAGTCCTGAAGCTGTGTTGGCGTGAGTTGCAGGCCAATGAAAGTTCTGTAAGCCGAGCCATTGGCGCCCACCGGAAAGGGGATGGTTTGCGACAATTCCTCAACCGCCTGGGCGCGCACGGTGTTGCCTTCAAACTCCATCTCCAAAGTGAACAATTTTTTGGCGAGAATGTGCCGATACGGATTGGTCACGGCGACGAAGTAAGGCACCTCAATCTGGTTCTGCTCGGCGGCAGGGCCACGCTGGGCAACAAACAACACATTGACGCTAACTGCGACGCTGTTGCCGTCATCGTCAAAATCATAACTGCACTCGTACGCGATATCCCCGATATGAACATCAAACGCGACATCTGTCAGGTCCCGCCCCGGGCCCGGGCGATAGAACGTAGCTTTTTTTGCCTGATCCATGATCGAGACTTGTGGGCACGGCGGTGGCGGATCGCTGAACAATCCGCATGCGGACAGAACAAGGGAAAGAGCGATCAATGCCGAGAGCGGCGCCCCTGCGCCCGCGGCCAGACGGCGTATGGCTGAACGCGTGAACGACAAAGTCTAGAGCTTTCCGTGCGTGCCGTCGCAAAATGGTTGGCCGGCGGTGTGCTTGCAGCCGCACAGCCAATGCGTTCCCGCTTCCTCGGCCGTGAATACCAAAGGCTCAATGTCCGTCGTCGAATGCGCGCCGTCGCAGAACGGTTGTCTAGAGCTCAATCCGCACCGACACCACGCATATTTCTTGCCCGCTTTCAGCTCGACTTCGTAGGGTGCTTTTTGGGCGATGTTGACTTCACTCATGTTCGTCAGGGCTCCCGATTGTCCGATTACCGCGTGCGTCGTGCGTCTACGAATGTAGCTATAGGCTAGGGCACGTACAAGAGCGTGCCGTCGACTAACGTTCCGGCCAGATGGGCAAAGAGCCGGGTAAACTTACTCCATGCGCCAGATTGCTCCGCCCCCCAAACCATGCGCTCGGGGAGGAACGGCAAGGGGTGCTGCGGATTGAAGGAGATGGGGCTATTTCCGAAACCGATTCACCGATTGTGCAAAGCACTCTAAGATAGCGGCGCTTGCACGACGCCACGCGGCGCGTTATGCCGTTCGGCGAACATCAAACAATCATTAAGAACCACCCATGGCCGTCTACACCGTTGTTTCGGATCAGGAACTCGCACTCTTTCTCGCCGATTACGATATCGGCCGGGCCGTCTCATTCAAAGGGATCGCAGAAGGGGTGGAGAATTCGAACTATTTTCTGCTGACCGATCGGGGACCGTACATCCTTACGCTCTATGAGAAACGAGTAGCGCCAGAGGATCTGCCGTATTTTCTCGGATTGATGGAGCATTTGGCGCGACGAGGACTGGCCTGTCCGACACCAATTCATGGTCGCGACGGAGCGGTACTGCGTGAGCTGTGTGGCCGACCTGCAGCAATAACTAGTTTTCTCTCAGGCGTATGGCCGCTCCGGCCGGCGCCGTCGCATTGCGGGCCGCTCGGAGAAGCGCTCGCAAAGATGCATGTCGCCGGCCTCGATTATCCAGCGCGGCGCGAGAATGCGCTGTCGGTGGCCGGCTGGCGTGCACTGTTCGCCCATTCGAAATCACGCGCCGACGAGGTTGCGCCGGGCCTCTCCGCCGAATTATCCGAGGAACTGGAAGAACTGGCGGCGCGCTGGCCGCGTGATCTGCCGGAAGGGGTCATTCACGCTGACCTTTTCCCGGACAACGTATTTTTTGACGAAGATAAGCTATCCGGTTTGATCGATTTTTATTTCGCGTGCAATGATTTCCTGGCCTACGATTTGGCCGTCTGCCTCAACGCTTGGTGCTTTGAACCCGACGCCAGCTTCAATGTCACCAAGGCCCGCCTCATGACCAATGCCTATCGCAAAGTTCGTTCGTGCAGCGCAGCAG
This sequence comes from Pseudomonadota bacterium, assembly GCA_027624955.1. Classification (NCBI taxonomy): domain Bacteria; kingdom Pseudomonadati; phylum Pseudomonadota; species Pseudomonadota bacterium. Next base: position 63,127 of record JAQBTG010000008.1, on the reverse strand, counting down.
AGTTGGATGCCTTGCCCCTGCTGGCGCGCGGCGCCGCCTTACGCTTTCTGCTTACCCGTCTTTACGACTGGCTCAACCAAGTCGATGGCGCCATGGTCAAGCCCAAGGACCCCATGGAGTATGTCAAGAAACTGCGCTTTCACCGGGGCCTCACAGGGCCGGGCGCCTACGGCATCACATGACGGTGCACGGCAAATCTTCCGGTGAGGGCGGCACGCGCGTGCGAATTTATACTGACGGCGCGTGTAGCGGAAATCCGGGGCCAGGAGGCTGGGGCGCAGTCCTCCTCTACAATGGCCAGCGCAGAGAAATCTGCGGCGGACAAGCTGACACCACCAACAATCGCATGGAGCTCGAAGCAGCGATCCATGCACTTGAAGCGCTCAAACGGCGGAGCACCGTCGATCTATTTACCGACAGCCGCTACGTGATGGACGGCATAACCCGGTGGATCATCGGATGGAAAGCCAAGGGTTGGCGCACCGCCAGCAGAAAGCCGGTAAAAAACGTGGATCTGTGGCGACTACTCGATGTGCAGGTCGGCGAACATGACATGACGTGGCACTGGGTCAAAGGGCATGCCGGTGACCCGGAAAATGAGCGCGCCGACGAACTCGCGCGGCGTGGCATTCCCGGGCCGGCAAAAATTTAACGCACCACCAACTTGGTCAGATCAGAGTTGGCCCAGCATGTGCTCAGCGCTGCTCACATCCATTTCAGAAGGGTTGCTCTCGACATTTAGCTGACTGAGCTTGCCATCATCGACAATCATGGAAAAACGCGTCAAGCGTTCACCCAGCCCAAAGCCACTACCGTCCAAAGTAAGGCCGGTGGCGCGTGCGAACTCGCCATTGCCGTCGGCGAGCATTTCAACCGCGTCGCCAACACCCTGTGCTTCGCCCCAGGCCTTCATGACAAATGCGTCATTCACCGAAACGCAGGCAACCGCGCTGACCCCTTTGGCCTTGAGCGCATCCGCATTGCCGATATAACTCGGCACATGTTTCGCCGAGCAGGTCGGTGTGAAAGCGCCCGGGACCGAAAACAATGCCACTTTCCGGCCCTTGAAATAGTCGTCGCTGGGAACGTCGACAAGACCATCCGCGGTTATTTTCTTGAAGTTTACCGAAGGCACCTTGTCACCGATTTTAATTGTCATCTTCTTGCTCCCTGCAAAACGTTACAACATGAATATGGAATATGTCGGCTTCCGCTATGCCGGCTCAGTACCCGAGCGCGGCAGGGCGTTAATATGCTGGCCGAAACGCTGGATGGCAATTACCAAAAGACGTCTGCCACGAGGTAAAAACACGCATTTCCTCGAGGAAACTATTGTCACTTATATAGTGAATTGAGACACTGACGGATGTTGCTTTATCAGGCCGGTCCGGGCTGGAGAATATTGGCATGAAAGTGCCATCGCTTTTTTTCGAGGGCCAACTTCTCGTGGCCATGCCGACCATGCCAGACCCGCGATTTGAGCGGTCGGTTATTTACGTATGTGCCCATTCAGAAGACGGCGCGATGGGAATCGTTGTCAACAAGCCTCTAGAATCTTTGAGTTTTTCGGAACTTTTGGAGCAATTGGAAATTGAGACGTCCCATGTTGACGAGCGCATTCGCGTACATTTCGGCGGACCGGTCGAGGCCGCACGCGGCTTCGTCCTGCACTCGTCTGATTATTTTCATGACGCCACCATGGTGGTCGATGACGAGTTCGCCCTGACGGGGACCGTCGATGTTTTGAAAGCCTTAGCGGAGGGCAATGGGCCGCGCGACAGCCTGTTGGCGCTCGGCTATGCGGGCTGGGCGCCCGGTCAACTCGACGAAGAAATCCAGAATAATGGGTGGTTAACCGTTCCCGCCGATGAAGAAGTCGTTTTTCACCTGCAAAATGACATGAAATGGCAAACGGCGGTCGCGCGATTGGGTGTAGATATATCCAATCTTTCCGCCGAAGTGGGGCATGCCTAGGAAGTCTTTCATGTGCTGGCGCTCAGAAAGGACGGCGCCACTCTTCGTCGATCACGGCGAACAGCAAATGGTCGCGCCAAGCACCGTTTATTTTCAGATATCTTCTCGCATACCCCTCACGGCGAAAGCCACAGCGCCGCAACAAGGCCTGGCTTGCATCGTTGTTCGGCATGCAGGCCGCGTCAATGCGGTGCAGTCCGAGGCTGGAGAAACAGTGGCCGAGCACACATTTTAGGCCTTCGGTCATATAGCCGTCGCGCGCGTAGGGCTCGCCAATCCAGTACCCGACACTGCAACTCTGAGCGACACCGCGCTGGATACTGCTTAGGGTGATGCCGCCCATCAGGGCCTCGTCGGAACGGCGAATGAGAAAATAGGAATAGCACACATCGTCACTGGCATCGCGCTGTTGACGGCGCAAACGGCGGCGAAAGGCGGCGCGGCTATGTGAATCGCTGGCCCAGGCCGGCTCCCACGGCACCAAAAAATCTCGCGACGCGGTGCGCAGCTCTGCCCAAGCCTGCCAATCGCGCTGTTCGGGCGCGCGCACCCGCACGTTTGGGCCGAGCAGATGGGAATCGTCCCGCTCCGGGCGCGCTGTCCGGAGAACCGACATTAGGCAAATCGCTCCGCGACTCGGTCATAACTTTCAAGACCGGAAACCGGTCCGAGCGCTGCGAGGCTCGGCCGGCTGCCACGAAAAATTCGCACGGCTACCCGCACGACATCCTCGGCGGTGATTACGTCTATTTCCGCGACCATTTCTTCGATTGGGACGGAGCGGTTAAAAATTAGCATTTGCCGCCCCAGGCGCTCGCAGCGCGACGAGCTGGATTCGAGCGACATGAGAAGACCCGATTTCAGCTGAGCGCGGGCGCGGTCGATTTCTTCCGATGTCACTTTTTCGCACACCTTCTGCAATTCATCGGAGATTACCGGCGTGAGCTCAGCCAGTTTATCGGGGCCAGTGCCGCAATAAACGCCGAACACGCCACCATCCGTATAGGACGAAGCGAAGCTGAAGACCGAGTAGGCTAACCCGCGCCGTTCGCGAATTTCTTGGAACAGGCGCGACGACATGCCGCCCCCCAACAGAGTTGAGAGCAACTGAGCCGTATAATAATCCGCATCGCCATACGCGATCCCGTCGAAGCCGAGCACCAGATGGGCCTGCTCCAATTCCCGGCTTGTTCGTACATCGCCGCCTTCATATTTGGCTGTGAGATCGTCGGTCGATCCGGCCGTCGGCAGGTCGATAAAAGCGTTTCCCGCCATTTCCACCAACACGTCATGTTCGAGCCGCCCGGCGCCGACGACGACCATGCGCTGAGCGTTATAGTGCCGGCCCATATAATCGGCCAGGACATCGCGCGAATAGTTCTCGACCTGCGCAGCCGGACCGAGAATGGTGCGCCCGAGCGGTTGGTCCGGATAAATTATTTCTTGAAATTGATCGAAGACGACATCATCGGGCGTATCATGGGCTTGGGCGATTTCCTGAATAACCACCTCGCGTTCACGCGCCAATTCGTCTTCCGCAAACGTCGAGTGCTGAAGAATATCGGCCAAAATATCGACCGCGAGCGCGGTATCTTCCTTCATCACCTTGGCGTAATAGGCGGTCTGCTCACGCGAGGTATAGGCGTTGACGTGGCCACCAACCGCCTCGATCTCCTCAGCAATGGCCAAAGCACTGCGGCGCTTCGTGCCTTTGAAAGCCATATGCTCCAGCAGATGAGACACGCCGTTTATGTCAGCGCTTTCGTAACGCGCGCCGACATCGACCCAAACGCCAATGGATGCCGTCTCAATATGCGGCATTTCCTCACTCACCACGCGCAAGCCGTTTGCCAGGGTTGAAATTTGTGTCGTCACGCAACGTTCCCTTCATGTTGGCCCGCTGCTGTAGCACGGACATATGCTTTCACCGCGGCCAAATCATTTGGCAGTTGCGTCACCTGCTCCGGACGCCGGAGCAAATCGGTCAACGCCGCCGGCAACGCCGGGCGGACACCAGTCGCCTGCTCAACCGCATCGGGGAATTTAGCCGGATGTGCGGTCGCAAGACAAATCGTCGCGGATTGGCCGCCTTTACCTTCACGCTCTTCTGCAGCATCCATTGCGGCGGCCAGGCCGGCCGCACTGTGCGGATCAATCAACATGCCGCAATTCCGCCAAGTTTCTGCCATGCATTGAAGCGCGCGCGCATCGTCTACCCGACGGGCAGAAAACAGGCGGTGGGCGTCTTGGAGTTTTTCTGGCGCCACATCGAAGCCGCTATCCGAGTCCAGGCTTTCGATCAAAGCCCGGACCTCGGTTCCGTTTCGGCCCTGGAGTTCAAACAACAGGCGCTCGAAGTTGCTCGCCACTTGGATATCCATACTCGGGCTTATGCTCGGGATGACCTCACTTTTTCGATACCCGGCGCCGGCAAAAAATCGCGCTAAAATATCATTGGCGTTTGTCGCCACGAGCAGATTTTGGATAGGTAGGCCGAGCCGGGCAGCAACGTAGCCAGAATAAACATTACCGAAATTTCCCGTTGGCACGGCAAACGAAACGGGGCGCGCCGGCGAACCCAAGGCGAGAGCGGCATAGGCGTAATAAATGGTTTGCGCCATGATTCGTGCCCAATTGATCGAATTTATCGCGGCCAGATTGAGCGAGTCGCGGAGCGGCAGATCGGTGAACATTGCTTTTACCAGGGCCTGGCAGTCGTCGAACGTCCCCTCGATGGCAACATTGTGCACGTTTGGAGAATCGACGGTGGTCATCTGCCGGCGTTGCACTTCCGACACACGGCCATGCGGATGCAGAATAATAATGGAGAGAGAGTCACGCCCACGACACGCTTCGATCGCGGCGGACCCAGTATCGCCGGACGTCGCGCCGAGAATGGTCAACCGTTGTCCGCGCCGCGCCACGACGTGATCAAACAGGCGACCAAGAAATTGCAGAGCATAGTCCTTAAACGACAATGTCGGCCCGTGGAACAACTCCATCAGCCAGAGGCCGTTACCGAGTTGGCGAAGGGGCGCCGTCGCCGGATGATCAAATGCCGCATAGCTTTCTCGAGCAATAATTTCGAGCGCCGCAGGTTCCACCGCGTCTCCCACAAAGGGTCGCGTCAATCGGGCCGCGAGATCGGCATAATCGAGTGCGGCGAGCTCATCAAGTTCGCCGCTTGAAAATGGCGCTGGCCAGCTTTTTGGAACAAACAATCCGCCGTCGCGCGCAAGGCCGACGAGCAGCACATCTTCAAACGACACCCCAGCACCGCCTTCGCCGCGCGTGCTCACATAACGCATGGGCGATATCTCACGGGCATGATCAAATTGATGCCAGACTGTACGCCGCACATGGCCGAGCGCAAGCGGCAGTCATCAGCCAAGATAACGCGCCTGTAGATGAGCCTTAAAGGCATCGGTGCTGAGCGGGCGGCCGGTCGCGCGTTCTATAAGTTCATGGCTGGAATAGCGCGATGCCTGACTGTGAACGGCGCCGCGCAGCCAGGTCAACAAATCAGCAAATTCGCCCGCGGCAAGCCCTGATCGTAGGCCTGCGATACCGTGGCAGGCGCTTTCGAAAAGCTGGGCCGCGATCAAAGCACCCAAGGTATAGCTCGGAAAATAACCGATATCACCCCCAGCCCAATGGATGTCTTGGAGACAGCCTTCACCGTCGTTGCGCGGCGTCAAACCGAGAAATTCCCGCATGCCCTCGCGCCAGGCGTCGGGCAGGTCGGTCGCCTGAAGATCGCCTGCTATCATTGCTTTCTCGAGGCGGTAGCGCAGCATGATGTGCGCCGGATAGGTGACCTCATCGGCGTCGACCCGAATAAAATCAGGCGCCACGATGAGCGCCATTCGTTGCAGATTGTCGGGTGCGAATGCGGGGTCGGCCTCAGACCCGTTCGCAGCGAAGGCCTCGCGCATCAGCGGCGCGGCAAAACCGATAAACTCGCCGCCGCGGCAAACTTGCATCTCCATTAGCAGGGATTGGCTCTCGTGCAGGCTCATGCTGCGCGATTCCCCGACCGGCTGCGTCCGCCACTCTGCCGGCAACCCACGCTCATAAAGCGCGTGGCCGGTTTCATGCAACACGCCCATCAGCGAAGATGTAAAATCGAGTTCGTCATAGCGCGTGGTGATGCGGACATCTTCCGCAACGCCGCCACAAAAGGGATGATGGCTTTCGTCCAACCTGCCATGGCCAAAATCGAATCCGATGCGCTCCATAAGAGTCCGGGAGAGTGCACGTTGCTGTGCAACGGCAAACGGGCCGGTGGGACGGAGCGGCGCTGTTTCATGCGCCTGCTTGTCCAAGACCTGGGCCAGAAAGGCGGGCAAAAAACCCGCCAGATCATCAAAAATGACGTCAATCTCCGCGCATGCGAAACCCGGATCATAGCCGTCGATCAGGGCATCGTAGGGGGCAAGACCGAGCGCCGCCGCTTTGGCCTCAGCCTTTTCCCGGATCAAGCCGAGGAGCGGCTCAAAAGCTTTCTGAAAGGCCGGGAAATCGTTCGACGCACGGGCCTCGCGCCACACAAGTTCGCAAGTTGAGGCCGCAGTGCTGGACGCCGCCACCAAATCTGCCGGCAGCGCATTGGCATGGGCCCAGCGATGGCGCATTTCGGAGAGATTGGCGTCCTGCCAAGGGCCCAGGTCGGCGCGCGCTAACTCCGCCGCGCCGAGCAAATCGCCTAGTTTTGGATCGGTCATCAATTCGTGACGGATAACATCGAGCTCTGAAAGCTGCGCGGCGCGCGCCTCGGCACCGCCCGCCGGCATGATCGTCGCCCAATCCCATTGCAGCACAGCCGCCGCGCCGCCCAAATTCGACATACGCTGGAAGCGCTGCTCAAGCTGTTCGTAAGCGCTCAAGAGGCTTTTTCCACGGCGCTGTGACGCGCCCGGCGGCGCGCATTTCGTAACATCAGAAAGGTGATCACACAAAGGCAGACGGCAAGCGCATACCAAATGACAACATATTGCAGGTGTTCGTTGCGCAGCTCAGTTCTGGTCTGGCCACCGATCGGGTAGCCACCCGGATTGGCCGCCGCGCTGGCATCAATGAGATAGTCGCGCGGCTCAAGGCCGACATGGCCGTACAGCGACGGCAGGTCGATCCAATACCAGAAATTCTCTTCCGGCACGTTGTCAGGGGTCATCCAGCCGGGAATATTGCCGCCGGTTAGCAGCCCCTCAATACGCACCATGCCGTCTATTTGAGCTGCGATGCGTGTTGCCGGGTCCTTGCGGTCTAGCGGGACCCAGCCACGATTAACCAGAACGAAGCCACCATCGCTTCTTTCGAACGGCGTGATGACATGGTAGCCGGTGTTTGAGTTGTAAGAGCGCGCCGCCAGAAACATTTCCTGCTGATGCAGAAAACGGCCTTCCAGCCATACCGGGCGATACAACATGGCAGCCGCATCCGCTACCATTTCGGGTAGCGCCACGGCCTCAGAACTTGCGCGAATGTGGCGGAATTCGTTGGCCTCGTTCTTCCACATGAGGCGCTGCACCTGCCAAGAGCCGAGCGCCAATAAAATCAACACGCCGGGGATGGCAACAAAAATCACCCAGCGTCGTGCCATTGGCACAGAAGTCTCATCCCGCGTCGTCAAAACCTGAAATCCTGTGTTTGAATTGTAGCGCGATCAAAATCGCTTTTGCCGGCCGAAGAGCCCCGAGGCAGCCGCCAAGAATGGCCGGAGCCCAGATCACGAGATGCACCCAATAGGGCGGCTGATAGGAAATTTCGACCCAGAGTGCCAAACCGACGATGATGGCACCGACAATGAGCACGACAAATACCGCCGGGCCATCGCCTGCGTCATGCTTGCGCAGCTCGAACCCGCACTTGGCGCATGTCTCGACAACCTTTAGATAGCCCGAATAAAGCCGGCCCTTGCCGCAATTGGGGCAGCGGCACAACAGGCCGGCACGAAGAAAAGAGACCGGGATTGGTGGCAAAGAAGCCATGCCGTGGCATTTCCCTTAACGAAAAAATTTCGGAGCCCTGCGTCGCTGTTGGCATTCTATGCCAACAGGACAACGCCCGCGAGCCTCATTCGGCCCCCGGGCGTCGTCTCTTAACCTGATACCGCCCTTGGTCAGGGCAGCGGCAGCGCGCTCAGGCGCCGCCCCACCAATAAACCCAGATGAATAGGAACAACCACACCACATCGACGAAATGCCAATACCACGCCGCCGCTTCGAAGCCGATATGTTGATCGGGCTTGAAATCACCACGGATTGCACGCCACAGGCAAATGCCGAGGAATATCGCGCCAATGGTCACATGAAAGCCGTGGAAGCCGGTCGCCATGTAGAATGTCGACGAATAAATTCCATCGCGGAACCCGAACGCGGCGATGGAATATTCGTATCCCTGAATGACGAGGAAAATAACGCCGAGCAGGACCGTAAGCGCCAACCCCCAGATGAACTGTTTTTGATTGTTGTGCCGCAATGCGTGGTGCGCCCAGGTCACCGTGGCGCCTGAGGTCAACAGGATCAAGGTGTTAAGGAAAGGCAATTCCCAGGCATGCATGGCCTCAACACCGGGCGGCGGCCAGGTGAATTCGATCGCCTCAGTCGGCATGATCGAGGCATTAAAGAAGGCCCAAAAGAAAGCCGCGAAGAACATCACTTCGGAAGCAATGAACAGCACCATGCCAAAGCGGATACCGCGGGTGACGACAGGTGTGTGACTGCCTTGATCCCGCCCCTCGCGAATCACATCGCGCCACCAGAAAAACATCGTGCCAATGGTCAACGCGAACCCAAGGGCCATCAGCCAAATTTGGTCGCTATGGAAATAGAGGACGGAGCCACCCAACATCGTTCCGGCAGCCAGCGCTCCGAGCACCGGCCACGGGCTCGGTTCGACCATATGATATTCGTGGCCTTTGGTATGTGTGGTGTCGCTCATATCGTCACTCCATGGTCAAATTCCGGCGTCAGCCGGGATCATGCCAATTCCGTTTCAGTTTTGTTTCGTCGCGCCGCCAATTTCGCGGCTCGCCAGTTGCTCTTCTTTTTGTTTTTCGAAATAACTCTCCAACGCTTCTTCGCCTTGATTAAAAAAGGTGTAAGAGAGAGTAATGGTCGTCACATCGTCCATGTCGCGATCGTTAACTATATCTGGATCAATAAAAAAGGTGACCGGCAGCTCAGCGCTCTCGCCGGGCCGAAGCACCTGCTCCTCGAAGCAAAAGCAATCGATCTTGCTGAAATAAATCCCAGCTTTTAGCGGCGTGACGTTGAACACGGCGCTGCCCAAAATGGTTCTCTGGGACTCATTGGTGGCCGTGTAAAAGGCCAGCTCAACCTCACCGACACGTAATTCAACCTCGCGCTGGGACGGCTTGAAACGCCACGGCACATCGCTGGACACATCCGAGTTGAAGCGCACCGCCATGACGCGCTCCCCGATCGACGCGGGCGCCGCTTCCGCTATTTGCGTCGTACCGCCGAAACCGGTCACGCTGCAGAACATTGCGTATAGCGGCACCGCCGCAAACGAGAGCCCGACCATGCCGCAGGCAACGCCGCCGAGAACGACCAGCATCATGCGCTTGCGTTTATTAGAGAGCGCCATCTCAATCTCCCATCCTGGCGAGGGTGATGAAGAAAAACAGCACCACCAGCCCGAGTAACACGCCAGCCAATGCATAATTCCGCCAGCGGCGGCGGCGATAATACTCTTTGTCCGGCATGGGCTGATCCATCGATCTAGAAAGCCACCGGCACGCTCTGATCGACCAACAACAAGACGAAGATCAAAAAGAGATACAGGATCGAAAAAGGGAACATGCGACGGGCGCTACGCTCGCCGGTATCGCGAATGACGCTGATGGCGTACCCCATAAACACCAATCCGAGTGCCAGGGCGCCGGCGCCATAAACCACGCCCGAAAGACCGATCACACACGGTAACAAGGTGACCGGCAGCAACGCCACGGTATAGGCCAGCATTTGCCAAGCGGTCGATTTGCGGCCGGCAACCACCGGCATCATCGGCACACCGGCTTTGTCATAGTCGCCGCGCTTGTAGAGCGCTAGAGCCCAGAAATGGGGCGGCGTCCACAGAAAGATAATTGCAAACAGAACTACCGACGCCAGCGTCACGTCGCCACTCACGGCTGCCCACCCGATCATCGGCGGAAACGCACCGGCGGCACCACCGATAACGATGTTTTGCGGCGTGCGGCGCTTCAACCCCATGCTGTAAATGACGATGTAAAAAAAGATGGTGAAGGCAAGCAGGCCCGCCGCCATGCCGTTGACAGCCAACGCCATAATCGAAACAGAGGCCACAGCCAGAGTAATGCCGAATCCGAGCGCGACGTTTGGTGCCATGCGGCCCGCCGGTATCGGCCGGTTCTGGGTCCGCGTCATCAAGGCGTCGATATCGCGGTCGTACCACATGTTGATAGCGCCGGAAGCGCCAGCGCCAACCGCGATACAGAGAATAGCGACGACGGCAAGCACCGGGTGCAGGTTGCCGGGCGCCAGCAACATGCCAACCGCACCGGTAAATACAACAAGCGACATGACGCGTGGCTTGAGAAGCGCCACAAAATCACCAAGCGCGATCGCTTCGCCGTAGTCCTCTGACTCAGCGCTTACTGCTGGGTAATCTGTGGCCGTCACCCGATCAAACCTCCCGCACTGCGGATTTGATCAACGGACACGCGGCAGTACTTCGTGGGTGTGGAAAGGCGCCGGAGATTCGACCGTCCATTCCAGAGTATCTGCGCCTTCGCCCCAGGGGTTGGCTTCGCATTTTTTACCCCGGGTCAGGGTGTAGACCACAATGAAGAGGAACAACAGGATACCGACCGCCGAGATCAGGGATCCGATCGAGGCAACCATGTTCCAGCCAGCAAAGGCGTCGGGATAATCCGGAACACGGCGCGGCATGCCAGCCGCACCAAGGAAATGCATCGGGAAAAACGTCACGTTGACGCCGATGAACGAGATGAAGAAGTGAATCTTCCCGAGCGTCTCCGGATATTGCCTACCGGACATCTTGCCGAACCAATAATAGAATCCCGCGAAGATCAGGAACGCCGCGCCGATCGACATGGTGTAATGGAAATGCCCGACCACGTAATAGGTGTCATGTAAGGCGACATCGATGCCGGCGTTGGACAATACGATGCCCGTCACGCCGCCAACGGTAAACAAGAAGATAAAGCCCAGAACCCACAGCAACGGCGTCTTGAACTCTATCGAGCCACCCCACATCGTGGCCAGCCAGCTGAAAATCTTGATGCCTGTAGGCACCGCAATCACCATCGTTGCGGCAATGAAATAGGCCCGGGTATTTACGTCCATCCCGACTGTGTACATGTGATGCGCCCACACCACGAAGCCGACAAAGCCGATCGCGACCATCGCGTAGGCCATGCCGAGATAGCCGAATACGGGCTTTCTCGAAAAAGTCGACACAATATGGCTGGCAATGCCGAAGCCCGGCAGGATCAGAATGTAGACTTCCGGATGGCCGAAGAACCAGAACAGATGCTGGAATAGGACCGGATCACCGCCGCCGGCCGGATCAAAGAACGTCGTGCCGACATTGCGGTCGGTCAGCAACATCGTGATGGCGCCCGCCAAAACCGGCAGCGAGAGCAACAGCAGGAATGCCGTGACCAGAATCGACCAGGAGAAGAGCGGCATCTTGTGCAGCGTCATGCCTGGCGCCCGCATGTTCAGAATTGTGGTAATAAAATTGATAGCGCCGAGGATCGAAGAGGCACCGGCGAGATGCAGCGCAAATATCGCCATATCCATCGCTGGCCCTGGCTGTCCGCTCGTCGACAGCGGAGCATAAATCGTCCAACCGCCGCCGACACCGGTCGAACCTCCCGCCGTACTCGGCACGAAAAGTGAGCCCACAAGCAGCGCACCGGCCGGAACCAACAGCCAGAAACTAATATTGTTCATGCGCGGAAACGCCATATCAGGCGCGCCGATCATCAACGGCACCATCCAATTGCCCATACCGCCGATAAAGGCGGGCATGACAAAGAAGAACACCATGATCAACCCGTGCGCCGTCACAAAGACGTTAAAATAATGCGGATTGTCACCGAAAATCTGCATTCCCGGTTCACTGAGTTCGATGCGCATCATGATCGAAAGCGCCGCACCGATCACGCCCATTATCATGGCAAAGACAAGGTACATCGTGCCGATGTCTTTATGATTGGTGGAATAGAGCCAACGGGTAATGCCCGTCGGCGTGTGATGGTCCGCGTGCGCGCCGTCTACAGTTTTGCTGCCATAAGACATAAAATAATTCCTTCCCTAGCCGCTTAATCAGTCGACCGTAGATGCGCTACCGTGACGCCTTCATTGCCGCTATTGCCGGCATATTCTTCCTGGGCGTACGCTGACCACTCGGCGTAATCTTCTTTCGAGACCGCTTCGACCCGTATCGGCATGAAACCATGGTCGCGGCCACAGAGTTCCGAACATTGGCCGTAATAGGTTCCCACTGCGTCAACGCGGAACCAGCCTTCATTAATTCGTCCCGGTACGGCGTCGATCTTGATGCCGAATGAGGGGATGGTCCAAGCGTGGAGGACATCATCCGCTGTGACGAGAAGGCGAATATTTGTATCGATTGGGACGACGACGGTTTCATCGGTTTCAAGCAGTCTGAGCTGCCCTTCCGATAGTTCATCTTCCTGTAGCATGACCGCGTCGAACGTAATGTCTTCGCCCAAGTCGGGGTATTCGTAGCTCCAATACCATTGATGGCCAATCGCCTTGATGGTCATCTCCGCTTCCGAAGTTCGATCCATGAAATAAAGCAAGCGGAACGACGGAATCGCGATCGCCACAAGAACGATCACCGGAACAACGGTCCAGAGCACTTCGATAAGAGAGTTGTGGGTGAATTTTTGCGGCGTTGGGTTTCTCTTACGGTTGAAGCGCACAAAAATGTAACCCATCAGGCCCATGACAATCGCCGACATGACGATACAGATCCAAAGCATGATGTCGTTCAAGCTAACGATCCGCTCCATTGTCGGGCTGTGCGCGTCCTGAAACCCCAACTGCCAGTCCTTAGGCGACTGCGCCATGCTCGCGCCGGCACCAATCAAGGTCGTCGAAAAGAAGACCGCAAACGCGATCAGTCTTGTTTTAAGCATCATCGTTTTCCTTCACCCCAACCATGGCGTGAGCAGCCATTTTGCTTGGCGTCGGGCCGAGGGAGGTCATTCCGAATCCCCTGACCGGCGCGGCCAGACTATAATTGGAGTAGGCCCTGGATGTAAGCCATTACAGGCCCTAAATTAGCGATATGGGCTAAATTTGTTCAATTGGCGCCGCCAATACTCATGGTAGCGCGATGATGAAGTCTTATGCGGTTGATATTAAATGGTTATTAGGCGTAGCGACCGTGCGAAGCTGAGACAAAATGCAGCCGCAATAAATTACACCTGCGTCGAATTGTCGCGCTTTTACGCCGCGTATGCTTCATAGCGGTAGCGAAACCAGTAAAAAATAGCCCGCCGCGCTTGGCGTGCCGTGATTTCACTGCCATATGAACGGCTATTGAAGCCATGATCAGGACACCGCCATGAGTGTATTCGACGTCACCGACGATTTGTTTTTCAATCGCGCCGGACTCGACAAGACGCGCACCGAAAGCATCGTCGAAAATGCGCTCGCCGGCATGGATGATGGCGAATTGTTTTTGGAATACCGCCAAAGTGAAGGCTTGTCGTTCGACGACGGCCGCCTCAAAAGCGCCAGCTTCGATACCACACAAGGCTTTGGGCTGCGCGCGATCGCCGACGAGGCGACCGGCTATGCCCATGCTTCTGAGCTTAGCGAAGAAGCGATCCGGCGCGCCGCCGAAACGGTCAAAGCCGTACGCGCGGGCTATTCGGGCGTTGCGGCAGAGGGGCCACAGCCAACCAACCACTCGCTTTATTCAGAATCAAATCCTCTGACCGCAACGCCATTCGAGGAAAAGATCGCGCTGCTCAGCGAAATCGACGCTTATGCACGGAGCAAGGATCCTCGTGTTGATCAGGTCATGATCTCGCTCACCGGAGAATGGCAAGCGGTGCAGATTATCCGCTCGGATGGGCTGAGGGCGGCGGATATCCGCCCCTTGGTACGCCTCAATGTATCGCTCATGGTGAAGGATGGCGAACGACTGGAAACCGGATCTCACGGCGTCGGCGGGCGCTCGAATTATGAGAGCTATATTACGCCGGCCAACTGGCGGGCGCAGGTCGACGAAGCTCTGCGCCAAGCATTGGTAAACCTGGAATCGGTGCCGGCACCTGCCGGAGAGTTTCCCGTGGTTCTCGGACCGGGCTGGCCTGGTATCCTGCTGCATGAAGCCATCGGCCACGGGCTCGAGGGCGATTTTAACCGCAAGAAAACATCTGCTTTCGCCGGGCTTTTGGGCGAACGCGTTGCGGCGGAAGGCGTGACAGTGATCGATGATGGCACAATCGGTGAACGGCGCGGCTCGCTAACTATCGATGATGAAGGCACACCGAGCGGCAGCACCACTTTAATAGAGAACGGGATTCTGCGCGGCTACCTGCAGGACCGCATGAACGCTCGCCTCATGGGCATGGAGCCAACCGGCAACGGCAGACGCGAAAGTTTCGCCCACGCGCCTTTACCGCGCATGACCAACACTTTTATGCTGGCCGGCGAACGCGACCCTGAAGAAATTATAGGCGCCACCAAGCGCGGCATCTACGCTCGTAATTTCGGGGGCGGCCAGGTTGATATCACATCGGGAAAATTCGTCTTTTCGGCCTCTGAGGCATACCTCATCGAGGACGGCAAAATCACCGCGCCACTGAAAGGCGCCAGCCTGATCGGCAGCGGCCCGGACGTACTGAAGCGGGTGAGCGCCATCGGCAATGATTTCGCCCTCGACCCAGGTATCGGTACGTGCGGAAAGGCGGGCCAAGGCGTGCCCGTCGGCGTCGGACTGCCTACAATATTGGTGGATGGTATTACCGTCGGCGGCACGGAGACCTAGCCGAGGCCGTCAATCCAGCATCACCACCTTACCCGTGGCGGCCGATTCTTCGGCCGCCAACGTGGTGCGCACCGCAGCCATGGATTCTTCCGGCGTGATGATGTCGGGCCGCCGGCCTTCGTTGACGCAGCGCACGAAATAAAGAAATTCCTCGCGCAGCGCGCCGCCCATGACGCCATTCATTTCCGGCCAATAGGTCGTATCAGGGCTTCGGAACCCGTCGGCGTTACAGATACCGAAATTGGGGAAGGTGTCCTGAATATGAATAAACCCGTCCGAACCGATAATCGACATTCGTTCGTCGATGTCGAAGGGGGTTTTTTCCGGCATGCACCAGACAGACTCAAGGATGGCGCTGGCACCGGAAGCGAAGCGATACATTGTCTGCCCGACATCGGGATATTTGCGCCCGCGCAGGTCGACCGTCTGCGCATAGGCGCTGACGATACGATCACCGGTCAGCCACAGCATTAGATCCGTATCGTGAATCGTATCGCCAATGATCGGGCCAATTTTATCGAGCATTTCCGAAGTCCAGGCGGCCGGAATATTACGCCGGGCTGTTAGCGACAAAATCTTGCCCAAGCTGCCGCTGTCAATCTCCCGCTTGGCGGCAATATATCGGGGATTGAAGCGGCAAATGTGGCCGACCATCAGATTTCCGGGCGCCTTAGCTGCGGCTTCGCAAATACGCCGGCAATCCTCGACGGTGTGCGCCATCGGTTTTTCTAAAAAAACATGTTTTCCCGCGTGGAGCGCAGCCAAGGCCGGCTCGGTGTGCTGATCCCACATCGTGGTGATGCTCACCGCGTCGATATCCGGGTCCTTCAACATCTCACGGTAATCGGTGAAAGTTTTCGCCACACCGAATTTTTGTGCGAGCTCGTCGAGACGTGGTTTCGTTCGCGTGCACAGTGCCGAGAGTTCAAGCCCCGGAATGCCGGCAATGGCCTGGCAATGTATTTCGCCAAACCAGCCCAGGCCGATGACGCCAATGCGGACAGATTCCATGACGACGCCGCGCTATTTCACGTAGTCGACGAATTCTAGGAAGCTCACCTCGCCATCCTTATCCGCGTCCATTCTGGCGAACCGGCGGTCGGCATATCCATCCCATTCGCCGCGTTCCATACTTTTGTCTGCGTTTTGGTCGATGCGCGCAAAAGATTTTGTCCGACGTTCGGCGCGGCGCTCAGACGGCTGACGGCCGCGATCTCTAAATTCCTCTAATGTAAGTGCGCCATCGCCATCGCCGTCCATCGTGTTGAAACTAGAGATGCGATAAACGGTATATTCAAAACCCGCCATCACACCGTCTTCATTCGTATCAATTCTGTTGAAACGCGCGCGAAACCGCTCTTCGTCATCTTCCGCCTGTTGTGCGGCGGCCGGCTGAACTAAGTTGGGCGTGACAGTCCAGGTTCCGAGAATCAGCGCCGCCGCTAGCGGGAATAATGCGAACTGGGTTAGTTTCATTTTTGACCTCCGATTCATTCCGATTGTCTTTCAATCGGCTGCATACCGTGCCAATTGTGATCGACCCGACGATAAGAGCAACACAAATTCTTGAACTTTCCTAAATTCACGACAACTTTTTAAAAATCACGACGCCGTGGCCCTTTATCCGACCTCTTCACTCGCTCGCCCGCGGCTGTGGGGTGTCGCAAAATCGACAATCGGACCCTTGGGTATGATGCCCAGCGGATTGCGCAAATCGCTGGCCGAATAATAGCCCTGTTTGTAAGCCTCAAGATCACATGTTTGGGCGATGCCCGGCATCTGATAAAGCTCGCGCGCATATCCCCATAAGTTAGGATAATCTTGAAGCCGCCGGAGGTTGCATTTGAAGGCGCCGAAATAGGCCACATCAAAACGCATTAGCGTCGGAAAGAGACGCCAATCCGCCTCACACGGATAGGCACCGCATAAGTAACGGCGAGAGGACAGACGCGCCTCCAACATGTCCAACGCTTCAAAGAGATCGTCAAAAGCCTCTTCATAGGCTTCCTGGCTGCGCGCGAATCCAGTCCGATAAACGCCGTTATTTACGCTTAGGTAAATGCGCTCATTCAACGCATCAATTTCCGACCGCAAATCCGCCGGATAAAGATCAGGGCCACGCGCGCCAGCATCGTCAAAGGCGCTGTTCAGCATGCGGATAATTTCGGCTGATTCATTGTTGACGATTGTTTGAAGTTTCTTGTCCCAAAGCACCGGCACAGTCACCCGCCCGGAAAAATCTGGATCGGCGGAACTGTATATTTCGTGCAGTGCAGCGCTGCCGAAAAGCGAATCGCAATGGCCATGCGGTGCGGCAGCAAACACCCAGCCTTCGGGGCTGCGCTTGGGCAGAACGGTATCCAGAGAAATGATATTTTCCAAACCCTTTAAGACACGCACGATCATCGTGCGGTGCGCCCACGGGCAGCTGACCGCAGCATAAAGGTGATAACGCCCCGATTCCGCGGCAAATCCACCCTCTCCGCCATCAGGTCCAGGTGCGCCGTCAGGCGTGATCCAGTTGCGAAAAGTGGAGACGGAACGGCGGTACTTTCCCTTCTCGGCGGAACCGCTGACCGGCTCCTCAACATGCCACTCGCCTTCAATCATCACACCCATCGTTCAGACCTCTCTTAGAAACGCCCGGCGCGGTAATCGTTGATCGCCTGCTCAATCTCTTCGCGCGTGTTCATCACGAAGGGCCCGTATCGCACAACGGGCTCACCTATGGGTTTGCCAGCGATCAGCAGCGCCTGTCCGCCTTCGGGCCCCCGGCCCGCAGCCGCACCGCCTCTCCACCGCCAAGGACGGCGAGCGTGTGATGCGGCACGTCAACCGCGGAGGCTTCGGCGGCGCCGTCTGTCGAATTGACGACCGCGACCGCGCCTTCGAAGACGTAACAAAGTGCTGTATGACCATCCGGGATGGGCTGAAGATGCTCCGTCTCCGCCGGCAAGCGGATATCAAGATAGATAGGCTGCACCGCGACGCCCTCGATCGCGCCAGAGACGCCGCCAACATCGCCGGCAATGACGCGGATGCGCGCACCACCGTCGCTGTCGATCTCGGGAATTTCATCCGGCTCTAGGTTCTGATAGCGCGGCACACACATTTTTTCCGACGCCGGTAGATTGACCCAGAGTTGAAAGCCGCGCATCAGGCCATCTTCCTGTTGCGGCATTTCCGAATGCACGATACCGCGCCCGGCCGTCATCCATTGTACGCCGCCAGGGGTGAGCGTGCCGCCAGCGCCGGTGCTGTCTTCATGGCGCATGAGACCGTCGAGCATGTAGGTGACGGTCTCAAATCCGCGATGCGGGTGATCGGGAAAGCCGCCGATGTAATCGGCGCCGTCTTCCGAGCCAAATTCATCAAGCAGTAGAAACGGATCGAGACTGTCCAACACGGGCCCGCCAATGGTGCGGTTCAGTTTCACGCCGGCGCCATCGCTGGTGGCAATAGCCGGTACCAAATTGCTCACGCCGCGCAAATTCATCGCATGACTCCAATTACTCCCACGCGCAATCCCGCGCTCTGCCGCATTCTCTTGGAAGCACTCTATCAAGAGGCCAGTTTAGCCGCTATCTCGGCGACGTGACGACCTTGAAAGCGGGCCAGAGAAAGTTCGTTTTCGCTCGGCTGGCGGGCGCCGTCACCGCCGGCAATAGTTGAAGCGCCGTACGGCGATCCACCGGTGACCTCATCGATACGAGTCTGACCCGCCGCCGAGTAGGGCAAGCCGACAATTACCATGCCGTGATGCAACAGGGTGGTGTGGAATGAAAGAATTGTACTTTCCTGCCCGCCATGTTGGGTGGCGGTCGAGGTAAAGACGCTGCCGACCTTGCCGATCAATGCGCCTTTCGCCCACAAGGCACCCGTCTGATCAAGGAAATTGCGCATTTGCGCGGCCATATTACCGAAGCGCGTCGGCGTGCCAAATATGATGCCATCGTAATCGCCAAGCTCGCCGGGCTCCGCAATTGGCGCCTCTTGATCGAGCTTCATGCCGCCCGCGCGCGCCTGTTCATCGGGCACCAATTCCGCAACTCGTTTAACGCTCACCGACACCGAATCAACTGACGCCGCGCCCTCGGCGATGGCGCGCGCCATATTCTCCACATGGCCGTAGCCGCTGTAATAAAGCACCAGAATATTACTCATCGAGCCTCTCCCGAATTTGAAACTATTAATAATCGTTGTGAGATGGAAGGTAGGTTGTCTCCTGTGGCAATAAAATACCCATTAATTTCACATCATTGTTTCCAAAATGGCTATAATAGCTCTCATGGATCCTCTCTCTGGCCTCGCCATATTCGCTGCCGTGGCGGACGCCCAAAGTTTTACGCGCGCCGCCGAGCGCCTTGGTATGTCGAAATCATCGGTCAGCAAGAGCGTTTCGCGTTTGGAGAACCGTCTCGGCGCTCGGCTCCTCAACCGCACCACGCGGCGGCTTAGCCTGACCGAGATGGGGCGCGCATTTCACCAACGCTGCAGCCATATTGTCGAAGCGGCCGAGGCTGCGGAGCTGGCCGTCAGTCGATTGCAGGATTCGCCACGCGGCACGCTCAGGATCAATGTCCCAGTGAGCTTTGGATTGCGCCATCTCGGGCCGGCATTACCGGCATTCATGGCGATGTATCCGGAAGTCCGGATGGACATCGATTTCATGGACCGCCGAGTGGATCTCATTGAGGAGGGTTACGATTTGGCGCTGCGCATCGGAGCGCTGAGCGATTCATCGCTTATCGCGCGCCGACTTGCCCCCAATCGGCTGCTCGCCGTTGCGGCCCCAGACTATCTAAGGCGTCATGGCACGCCGTATCACCCGGCAGCCTTGGCGAGCCACAATTGCCTGACCTACACCTATTCACCGAGCCCCAACGAATGGCGCTTTCAGCATGATGGGCAGCCGCTCGGCGTGCCGGTCTCGGGCACATTACAAACCAATAACGGGGACGTGATTCTGGAAGCCGCGTTGGCGGGGATCGGCATTGCGCTGGCGCCCAGCTTCATCTGCGGCGACGAATTGGCCAGCGGAAGGCTGCGGCGCATCCTCGCAGAGTTTGAGCCGCCGCCCCCTGGTATTCATGCGATGTATCCGCACAGCCGCCATCTCTCAAGCAAAGTGAGTGCCTTTGTCGAATTTCTTGCGGGCCGCTTCGGCGAATTCCCCTATTGGGATCGCGCCTGGACGGATTCGGCCCAACATTATCCCTGACTGTCGAACAGCCGGCCGGCGATTTCGTCCATCCTATCGGCCTCGACGTTGGCGAAGGAAAATCGCAGATAGGATTCCTGCTCGGGTCCGAAAAAATTGCCGGGGAGACACAGCATATTATATTTGTCCGCTAGCCTGCGCGCCACTTCACTAGCGCCTTTGCCCTCATGGGGATGGCGCATATAGGCGAAAAACGCGCCGGCGCTGACAACTTGATACTCCAGATCATTGCGCGCAAAGGCACGGTGCAGGGCCTCGAGACGCGCCAGGCTGAGGCGGCGTTTCTCGCGCTTCCAGCCTTCCAGATTTTGCAAGCCGAAAAGCGCCGCAGCCTGGCCAATCGCCGGCGCGCAAATCGCGGCGCAGTCCATTGCCTTGGCGATCTCCGCCGAGATCTCCGGCCCTGCCACCAACCCGCCGACCCGGTGTCCGGTGATGGCATAGACCTTCGAGAAGCTGAACAGTTGGATCAATGTTGACTGCCAGCCGGGCTCTCGTAGCAGCGTATGCGGGGCATCTTCGGTAGGGAGAAAATCCTTATAGGTTTCGTCCAGCACCAGCGCGATGCCGCGATCTTGCGCCAAATCGTAAAATTTTCGAATCACTTCGGGCGGATAGATCGCACCGGTCGGATTGTTGGGGCTGACGAGGATGATGGCGCGTGTCCACGCAGTAATTTTACGCGCCGCCTCTTCGACATCAGGAATGCCGCCCTCGGTGGCCTGAAAGGTTAGCGGGACGGCGTGCACGCCCAGCATGTTCAGCCACATGTGGTGATTGAAATAAAAAGGCGCGGGCAAAATTACTTCATCGCCCGCTCCGGCCAGAGCCATCAGGGTGAGGCAAAAAGCCTGGTTGCAGCCGGCCGTGATGCTGACCTCGGCCGCCGTGACGTTGGCGCCGTAAAATTTACCGAGATCGGCAGCGAACGCGGCGCGTAATTCTGGCGTGCCCTGAATGGGCGTGTAGCGCGACAATTCGGGCCGGTGGATGATTTCTGCCAGATGCTCCAAAAGCTCGGGCGCCGGCGGATAGCTCGGCTCCGCTTGGGCAAGGTCAATGAGCGGCCTGTCGTCCGGGAACGTTCGGCCTGCAATCCAACTCCACGCTTCGGAAATGGGCGGCGGCGCAACGGCGGAAAAAAGTGGATTGACGGGATAACTCATGTTCGTTTCCAATCCGCAATCACAGGCGTTCTATCAGTAGGCATATTCCTCAAATAGCGGATCGACACTCCTGTTCCAACGCGTTTCATAGGCGTCGAGCAGGTCTTCCGCCGGTGTGCGACCCGTTTCAACAATTTGTTGGAGGGGCGTTAGATAGCCTTGCTCATCAGAATCGTGATTCCCCGCTACCGCGCGGCGCCGCAACCCGTCGCGGGCGATGCGCACCGCATCGCGCGCTATATCACCGATCGTGCGCCCGCCCAGCTCCGTCTTAAAGCCGTTCTGCGCGACATCCACATGCGCGCGTAAAATTTCGTCATGCGACCATCCCTGGCATAGCGCCTCCGCCTCTGACAGGGCCGTGCTGTCGTAGAGAAGCCCCACCCAAAGCGCCGGCAGGGCACAAAGCCGGCCCCACGGCCCGCCATCAGCGCCGCGCACTTCCATGTATTTTTTGATGCGCACCTCGGGGAAAATCGTCGTCATATGATCTTCCCAATCCTTGATCGTCGGGCGCTCGCCTTCCAAACCGGGCAACTTGCCGGCCAAAAAATCGCGGAAGGAGCGGCCCGATACATCCATATATTTACCGTCGCGGAGTACAAAATACATCGGCACATCGAGCACATAATCAACATAGCGCTCGAAGCCCATCCCATCCTCGAAGGCGAACGGTAGCAGGCCGCAGCGCTCCGGATCGGTGCGCGTCCAAACATGGCTGCGATAGCTCAAATAACCGCTCGGCTTGCCCTCGACGAAAGGCGAATTGGCGAACAACGCTACGGCGGCTGGCTGCAATGCCAGCGAGACCCGCAACTTGCGCACCATATCTGACTCGCTATCGAAATCGAGATTGACCTGCACGGTGCAAGTGCGCGTCATCATATCGAGCCCGAGATCGCCCTTGGTCGGCATGTAGCGGCGCATGATCGCGTAGCGGCCCTTGGGCATCCACGGAATATCCTCGCGCCGCCATTTTGGCTGGAAGCCGAGCCCGAAAAACCCAACACCCAAATCCTTGGCGATGCTTGCTACTTGATCAAGATGGGTATGCACTTCATCGCAGACGCGATGCAAATTTGGCAGCGGCGCACCCGACAATTCGAACTGCCCGCCAGGCTCCAATGATACAGAAGAGCCATCTTCCGCGGTCAACGCGATGACGTTCTCGCCCTCCATATAGGGCTTCCAGTTGTACCGCTGCAGTCCTTCCAGCATCGCGCGAATGCCAGCCGGGCCGTCATAGGGCAACGGCCCAAGGTCTTTTAAATTATAGCCGAATTTTTCGTGCTCCGTGCCAATCGCCCATTGGGCCCGAGGTTTGCAGCCGGATTCAATATAAGCCACGAGGTCGCGTTTCTCGATGGCCTCCTGGTGGGGCGGACGGGCGATATCGTTCATGGCGTTTGAAACCAGTAAAGATTGCTGCGGCGTTTTCCTGCGCGCCTCCTGATACGACGAATAGGCTAAGGCCGCAAGGTTATGAAATGGGGTCTGAACTCCCGGCGCGCAAGTCCCCAACGGTCGCTTGCCAAAGACTGAGCGCCGCGAGGGCTGCGGTCTCAGCGCGTAAAATGCGCGGGCCGAGCGATACCGGAACGCAAAACGGGTAGGACCTGAGGAGGGTTCTTTCCTGCGGCGAGAAACCGCCTTCGGGGCCCACCAAGATGGCCCACAATACGGGTGGCGCGGCGCTCAAGACTTCAAGCCCCGGTGGCCCACCTGCCTCGTCACAAAACAACAGCCGCCGCGCAGATGGCCAAGCGCCCAACAGCTTTTCGAGCGACGCGAGCGGCCGCACCGGCGGCACCTCCATCCGGCCGCATTGTTCGGCAGCCTCGACGGCGTGAGCACGGTAGCGGTCCAACTTGATACGCCCGCTTTGGGTGTGGTGCGAGAGTATGGGCCAGAATTCCGAAACGCCCAATTCGCAGGCCTTTTCAATCAGCATCGCCGAGCGCGCCGGCTTAAGGGGGGCAAACAACAGCACGGGGCCTGTCGCCGCTTGTTGCGGCCGCGTCTGTGTTTCCGCCACCAGCGTACACGTATCGCGGCGCATCTCGGCAATGGCGGCGCGCCACTCACCGTCTCGCCCGTTGAAAATGGCGAGTGTATCGCCCAACTTGAAACGCATCACATTGCCGAGATAGTGAGCTTGGGCACGCTCCACCGGCAATTTGGCGCCAGCGGCAAAGGGCGCGTCGACATATAAACGCACGCGGCGCCCTTTCCCTGGTTGCTTATTGCTATCCACTGTGCCGCGGCCCTGTCTTGTCTCGTGCGCGCGCTCAAGATATCACCATTCCTCATGATCGCACGCCCCTCCCCGCAACAATCGGTGCCGCCGCCCGGCGCGAGCCTTATTCTCGCAATTCTGCCGCGCCGCTTGCGGCCGTTTGCGCTGCTCGCGCGCCTCGACAAACCGATCGGCACCTGGCTTTTGTTATGGCCGGGCTTATGGAGCATCGCACTCGCGGCGCCAGCGTTGCCGGATGTGCGGCTGCTGGCGCTATTCGCCGCCGGGGCCCTGGTGATGCGCAGCGCCGGCTGCGTCTATAACGATATTGTCGATCGCGATTTCGATGCCCGCGTCGAGCGCACGCGAAACCGGCCTATTGCCTCCGGCGTGATCAGCGTCAAAATGGCCGCAGCATTTCTTGTCCTGTTGCTGGCGCTCGGCCTGGTCATCCTGCTGCAGCTCAACACATTCGCCACCATTCTCGGCGCTGTTTCCCTCGTGCTCGTTTTTACCTATCCGTTCATGAAACGCATAACCTATTGGCCGCAAGCCTTCCTTGGCCTCACCTTCAACTGGGGTGCCTTGTTGGGATGGGCAGCGGTGGAGGGCGGGCTCGCCTGGCCGGCCGGACTGCTTTATGCCGGTGGCATTGCTTGGACGCTCGGCTACGACACCATCTACGCCCACCAGGACAAGGAGGATGACGCCCTGATCGGCGTAAAATCTTCTGCGCTGGCGCTTGGCGATAGGACAAGACCCTGGCTATGGGCTTTCTATCTATTGGCCGTGGCAGGCTTCGCCGCGGCGGGCGCGTTGGCGAACATCGCTTGGCCGTTTTATGCCGGCCTCGGTGCCGTGGCGCTGCTGTTCGTCTGGCAGGCGGTTGCGCTGAAAATTAACGACCCGGGAAATTGCCTGGCAAAATTTAAGCTAAATTTTTGGGTTGGCGCCGTGCTGTTTGCCAGCATCGTCGTTGCACGCGCCATCGGGTGAGAACGTCGAACCTCCAGTGAGCACTTCGCGATGCGGGTGATCGAAGGGCATAGCGTGGGCCCGTAGTGCCAAGCTGCGCTCCCGGCGCAAAGCGGGGTCGCTGGCGTTTTCTGCCACAACGTCATGCAATCCCCGTCCTGGCGCCAGGCGATCACCGGCAAGAATTTGTGCCGTTTCTTGTGCCGCCTGAGCGAACCGCCGCCCCTCGGCTGTGATGGCCGCGAGCGCAAGCGGGCTTCCGGTCGGCGCGAAATAGCCATGGCGCGCCCAGTAGCTTTGCACCGAGCCTAATGTGCCGATTTCCTCGACTTCCAGGGTAAGGCCGCCAAGCCGGCCGAAGACGTAGCTTTGGCCGGAAAGTTCTGTTTCGTGCATGCGCGATAGTTGGCGGTGGTCGAGATAGGTGACCGCGATTTCGACGACCGTTCCGTGACATGGCGCGGGCGTCGCCGGAATCGCCCCGTAACTGGAAAAATGACAGGCATAAACGATATCGAAATCATGAAGCCGCGCTTTGAACACCGGGAACACCGTCCCCGGTGCCTGGGCGGCAAATTTATGCCGCAGCCTCGACGGCGCCGCGTTGGCGCCATAAGCCAGCACGGCGGTTCGCTCGTGCATCGGCGCGGCGCCTCTTTGTAAAAGCGAAACGTCAACACCGTCTTCGCCGGATTCAAACAGCGGAATGGTGTCACCATCTACGAATAGATATGAATGGGTGGGACGGGCGAAAGGATAATCCAGGGCAACGGCGACCATGTCGGCCACCGCCTTAGTCATCGTTGGCGCCGACAATCATGTGGCCGCGTTTGGCGGCGATTTCACGATCTACCAATCCGATAGCGAAACGGATGTAGTCGGCCAGCGCTTCGAGCCGCCGTTTGCGGCTGAGGCTGGAAAAATCAGGATCGGATTCCATCCGAGTCTCAATCTGAGAGAGGCGGAGCGGCATGGCAGCGAGAATTTCCCTAACCTCGTCGATGCGATCGTTGACTTCGCTCAAGCTGGCAACCGCACGCACATCTGCGCCGCCCGACGCGTCAGTGATTTCCTTGAAGATGCGTTCAAGGCGGGTGCGATAGGGAGCAAGCTGCAACATGTTCAGAGTATGGCCTTGATCGAAGTGGAGAGATAGTCTCTCTATTCGCGCTTCAACGCATCGTGAATCATCACCGGAATAGAATGGCTTACAACTCTTTGCGCGACTTCATGCAGCACCTCGAAACCGAGGGCGCCTTGGCGCGCGTTCGGGCGCCGGTTTCGCCTGAACTGGAAGTCACGGAAATTCAAACCCGCTTGCTCGCCGAGAGCGGCCCAGCCGTGTTGTTCGAAAATGTCGTGGACGCGGAAAATAAATCCTATGGCATGCCGATGCTGGTCAATCTGTTCGGCAGCGTCGAGCGGGTCGCCATGGGCATGGGGCGGACGCCGGAAACCTTGCGCGACATCGGCGAGATGCTCGCCTTTTTACGCCAGCCCGAACCGCCGGGCGGCTGGCGCGAAGCCTTCGAGATGCTGCCGCTCCTGCGCCGAGTCATGACGATGAAACCAAAATCTGTCGGCGCCGGCGCCTGCCAAGAAGTGGTGTGGACGGGCGATGATGTGGATCTGCATCGTCTGCCGATTCAAACCTGCTGGCCCGGCGAACCGGGACCGCTCATCACCTGGCCACTTGTGGTAACCCGCGGCCCGGGGACGGCACGCGAGGATGATTACAATCTCGGCATTTATCGGATGCAGGTGACGGGGCGCAACACCACGTTGATGCGCTGGCTGCGCCACCGCGGTGGGGCCGCGCAGCATCGTCGTTGGGCCGCTGAAAAGCGTGAGCCCTTGCCGGTCGCGGTCGTCATTGGTGCCGATCCGGGCGTCATCCTCGCCGCCGTGACGCCGGTACCCGATACGCTCTCGGAATATCAGTTCGCCGGCCTCCTGCGGGGCCGCAAGGTTGAGCTGGTCAATTGCAAGACTGTCCCGCTTGCCGTACCGGCGGAAGCTGAAATCGTCCTCGAAGGCCATGTCAGCCTGGATGATTACGGCCCGGAAGGCCCGTTTGGCGATCACACCGGCTATTACAACTCGGTCGAGGAATTTCCGCGTTTCACCATCTCCGCCATTACCATGCGCCGCGATCCGATATATCTCTCAACTTTCACCGGCCGGCCGCCGGACGAGCCAAGCATTCTCGGTCAGGCGTTGAACGAAATCTTCGTGCCGCTCTTGGTGCAGCAATTTCCCGAGATCGTCGATTTTTGGCTGCCACCTGAAGCCTGTAGCTACCGGATCGCCGTGGTTTCAATCAACAAGGCTTATCCCGGCCACGCCAAGCGCGTGATGATGGGCGTGTGGTCCTATTTGCGCCAGTTCATGTATACCAAGTGGATCATCGTCGTGGACGCCGACATCAACGCGCGCGATTGGAAAGATGTGATGTGGGCGGTATCGACGCGCATGGACCCTGCGCGCGATATCACGTTGGTGGAAAACACGCCGATCGACTATCTCGATTTCGCCTCGCCCGAGAGCGGGCTGGGTTCCAAAATAGGCCTCGATGCCACCAACAAGCTGGCGCCCGAGACCAAACGCGAATGGGGTCAAAAAATTCGCATGAGTGACGAAATCATCGAAACCGTAACCCGGAAATGGCCAGAATATGGCCTCCCAGGCTCCGGCAAGCCGATCTGGAAGTGACGCCCGCAGCGCCTTCAGATGGGGCGGATGGGGCCTTACCAGCGGCCGCGCGACTATTGAAAAATGGCCGGTTTGAAGATGCGGTACGAATTTGTCTAGAGGTCGTCAAACAGACTCCGGAAAACGCTGCTGCGTGGAGTCTCTTGGGCAACGCACGCGTGGCCCAAAAGCAATATACGAAGGCCATCCGCTGCTACGGACGCGTCCTGACAGTAGCACCTGATTCCGCCGAAGTGCTCAACAATCTCGGCGCCGTGCATCAGCTACGCGGTGACTCAAAACCCGCCGCCGAATGCTTCCGCCGCGCCCTCACGCTGAAGCCCGGCTACGCCCAGGCGCATTGCAATCTCGGTGTGGCGTTGCGCAAACTCGGTCGCCTAAACGACGCCATTGCCTGTCAGCGCCGCGCCATCGACATCGCGCCCGACTACGCCAAAGCCCATTACAATCTTGGCAACGCCCTAAAGGAAGCAAGTGAGAGGAACGCTTCCATTCGAGCCTACGAGCAGGCAATCGCACTCGATCCCGGCCATGCGGAGGCGCACAATAATCTTGGGACAGTCTTAGAAAGCCAGGGCGATACGGTGGAAGCACTTGCCAAATTTTCCCGTGCGATGGCACTGGACGAGACCTATGTGGAAGCGCATTACAATTACGCGCTCTTGCACCGCTTCGAAGCGGGCGACCCCACACTCAACAAGCTCCAACAACTCGACCGTGGGGAAGGCCAGAGCCCACCCAACAAGAACCGCCTCGCCTTCGCGCTGGCCAAGGCGAGTGCCGATCTCGGCGATCATGACACCGCGTTCACGCTCTATGCGCATGCAAATGCCGAGCGGCGACAACGGTCTAATTATGACAAGTCGGCGGCGGCACACGAAGTTGAGACGATAATTGCCGCCAATATCGAGATTCCTGAAATCGTTTTTCCGGCAGAAACCGGAAGCGCGCCGATTCCGATCTTCGTTCTCGGGCTTTCACGCAGTGGTAAAACTCTGGTTGAATCGCTGCTCGCCAGCCAGGCCGATGTCTTCGCCGCCGGCGAGAGCGAAAATTGGCAGCGGCTGAGGCAGGATGCGAAAAGAAAGGGGTCCAATCAGGCCACGCCAGAGCGCCTTGGCGCCGCCTACCGCCAGGAGATGCGCCGCCTTTCGGGGACGGCGCAATATTTCGTTAGCACCCTCGATACCAACATATTCTCACTCGCGGAGATCACCACCGCGTTACCCGAGGCGCGCCTCGTCCTATGCTTGCGCGAGCCCCTCGACAACGCGCTTTTGATGTATTTTAAGCGCTACGAGCAGGGCCATGCTCACGCCTATGATTTCGAGGACATCGCTCACTTTATGGCGCAAAGGGCGCGGCTCCAGGCCCATTGGCGCCGCCTTTATGGAGACCGACTCATGACGCTCGAATATGAATCGCTCACGCGCGGTGGTGCGGCCGTCGCGGCGCAAATTGCCGCGCATGTCGGCCTCCGATTCGATCCCGCTGCCACGCTGCCGGAGCTTCATAGGGAAGAAATCGGCGTCTGGAAATGCTATGATAGGCACATGGACCCGCTTCGTGCCGCGCTCGCCCGTTATCGAGGAACGATATGACGAGGAAAACCGCTTTCGTCAGCGGCGCCTCGGGATTTATCGGGGTCAATCTGGTCAAGCAGTTGGAACTGGCGGGGTGGGAAGTTACCGCGCTGCACCGAAAGAGCTCCGATCTCGCCTATCTGTCGCGCTTTGCGGCACGCCGCGTGATCGGCGACATCACCGACGCCGCCGCGCTCGACGCTGCCATGCCGGCGGGCGTCGACGCGGTGTTTCACGTTGCCGGCAATGTTAGCTTCGATGCCGCAGGCGATGCAGCGCAAACCAGCGACAATATCGACGGTACCCGCAACATGGTCACGACAGCGCTCAACAAAAAGGCGCGGCGTTTCATACAAACCTCGTCAGGCGCGAGTTGGGGGCTGTGGGACAATATCGAAATAAATGAGGATTCGCTTTCGAATGTCGATGACATTCCGGTCAATTATTTCCGCACCAAAAAACTCGCTGAGGATGCGGCGCTGGCGGGTCTCGAGCGCGGCCTCGATGTCGTGGTCGTCAATCCAGCCTATGTGGTGGGGCCGTTCGACCGTGTGATCTGGGGGCCTTTCGTCCAGGCTGTCGCCCAGGGAAAACTTGAAAAAGTAGGCACCGGCGGCGCCGCATTTTGCCATGTGGAAGAAGTGGCGCGCGCCCATATAGCGGCATTCGAGAAAGGTGTGCGCGGCGAGCGATATCTCCTGTCCGGCGCCCAGGCTAGTTTTGCGCAAGTAGGAGAAACAGTGGCCAGCCTGGTCGGCGGCAAGGCGCCGCGCGCGTCTTCTGAGCGCGATCCCGGAATAACGCCTGAATTGTTCAACGTGATGTCTCTTAACCAGCTTATCGATTGCTCCAAAGCGATACGTGCACTCGACTTCAAGCCGGTCGCCCTTAGGACCATGTTCGGCGACCTCTGCGCCTGGATGCGCGAAGAAGGCTTGCTCGATCCGAAATAGAGCCCTGGCGCGGATGGGCAGGCGACACTATATAAGAACCCGGCAATTAAGAACCCGGCGGCGCGCTTCGGCCGCGTTGCCAAGATTTTACGCTCACCTCGAACGATAGGGCTGACTGAATGACCGCAATTGGCGATCCCACTTCCCTGCTCGGCGCATTGTTGGAAAAAGCCAAGAAGGCCGGTGCAGACGATGCAGACGCCGTGATCATGCACGGCATCTCGTTGGGCGTCAGCTATCGCCTCGGCAAGTCAGAGGATCTTCAACGCTCGGAAGGGCGCGATCTTGGCCTCCGCGTGCTGTTAGGCCGTCGCCAGGCGATGGTCTCCACAACGGATTTCGCCGAGGATGCCCTTGATACGCTGGTCGAACGCGCCATCGCCATGGCGCGGGCGGTGCCTGAAGACCCTTATTGCGGACTTATTGATCCCGAACAGCTGGCGCGCGACTGGCCTGACCTGGAGCTTGCCGATACGCGCGAGCCCCAAGCTGAACAATTGATCGACTGGGCGCGCCGCGCCGAAGAAGCAGCGCGTGCCATTCCTGGCGTGACGAATTCCGAAGGCGGCGACGCCGGATGGAGCCACAGCAGTGCAGCGCTTGCCACCAGCGGCGGGTTCTCTGGTGGTTATGAAACCTCGCGCTTCTCGTTTAGCGCCTCCGTCATTGCCGGTGCCGACACTGGCATGGAGCGCGATTATGATTGGTCTTCTGCTTGCTTTGAGGAAGACCTCGACAGCCCGGAAGAAGTCGGCAAGCGCGCAGGCGAACGCGCCACCCGCAGACTCAATCCGCGGAAGGCGGCCTCGGGGGCGGTCCCGGTGGTCTATGACCCGCGCGTCTCCGGCGGCCTCATCCGTCATCTCGCCGGCGCCATCTCCGGCCCGTCCGTGGCGCGCGGCACGAGTTTTTTGAAAGACCGGCTGCATCAATCCGTTTTCGCCCCTGGAATCCAAGTGATCGACGATCCGCACCGCAAGCGCGGCCTGCGCTCACGCCCGTTTGACGGCGAAGGCGCACCGACAACCCGCCGCCATATCGTTGAAGATGGCGTGCTCGCCACCTGGCTCCTCGACTCACGCTCAGCGCGGCAGTTGAAAATGCGCTCCACCGGCCATGCAGCACGCGGAACCGGCGGGCCGCCATCGCCATCGCCGTCCAACCTCTATCTCGCGCCCGGCGAATTGAATCCGCAGGCTCTAATAGCGGATATTGAGAGCGGCATGTACGTGACCGAGCTGATCGGCATGGGGGTCAATGGCGTCACCGGGGATTACAGCCGCGGCGCCGCCGGATATTGGATCGACAAGGGTGAGATCGCCTGGCCGGTAAGTGAGTTGACTGTGGCCGGCAACCTGAACGACATGTTCGCCCACCTCACGCCGGCGAACGATCTAACTTTTCGCCATGGCATCGACGCGCCAACGCTACGGATAGACGGCATGACCGTCGCCGGACAGTAAGCTAAACTCATCGACATGAGCACCGAGCCCGTCGAACCGGGCTGCGCCGATCACGAATTGCTCTTGCGGGCTGTGCGCGAGGCTGGTGCCTGCGCCCTAAAACGCTTTCAAAAAGAGCAACGGGTTTGGCGCAAAAGCAAATACCACCCTGTGTGCGAAGCCGACATCGAAACCAACACGGTTTTGCAGGAAATGCTGATGGGTGCGCGACCGGACTATGGCTGGCTCTCGGAAGAATCGGAAGACAATCCGCAGCGCCTAGAGTGCCGCCGCATTTGGGTGGTCGATCCCATTGACGGCACCAACAGCTACCTCAAGGGATTGCCGGAATTCGCCGTCTCGGTGGCTCTGATCGAGGACGGTGCGGCGCTGCTGGGTGCGGTGTTCAACCCGGCGCGCGATGAATTTTTCGAAGCCGTGAAGGGTGGCGGAGCGCGACTTAACGGCGACATTATCTCGGTAACCGCCTGCGCCGATGTGGCGCAGATGAAAATACTCGCCAGCCGCTCCGAACATAGTGAGGCCGGCTGGACCGAGCGCTTTCAAGCCGGAAATGTCCATGCCATAAGTTCCATCGCATATAAGCTCGCGCTCGTTTCTGATGGGCGCTTCGATGCTGCCGCGAGCGCCTGGCCCAAAGCCGATTGGGATATCTGCGCCGGCTGCCTGCTGGTGAGTGAAGCAGGCGGCAGCATCACCAGCATTGCCGGCAATCAGCTCATCTTCAATCGGGAGCGCCCCCTCCACCCAACCTGCCTGGCGAGCAACGGCCACCTCCATGATGATCTGATGGCAGAACTAGGCGATTGGGCAGAAAAATGAGATGGCCCCGCGATTGTTCGTATTCCGCCTGCCGTGATATAAATTTCTCTCAGATTCAAGCGCTTAGGATTTAAATCCGCTGAAGACTGAGAAACCGGTGACCGACAATAATTCCCAACCGCACGCGCAGGGCACGCGTGGCCTGCTCACGCGCCTGGTGCGCGAGTATATGCGCCCCTATTGGCGGCGCGTGTCGTTGGCTATTTTCTTCATGATTATCGCCGCTGGCGGCAATGCAGCACTGGCCCGTCTTATGAAGCCGGTGTTTGATGACGTATTCGACAAACATGACCGTGACATGCTGCTCCTGGTGACGGTCCTGGTGATTGTGGTGAGCCTGGTGAAGGGTGCCGCGACCTATGGTCAAACGGTGCTAATGGCCTTTGTCGGCCAGCGCATCATCGCCGACTTACAGACCAAATTGTTCAGTCATGTGATCCAATTCGATCTCGCCTTTTTTCATGATACCGCATCGGGCAAATTGGTCTCGCGCATGACCAACGACATCAATCTGATGCGCAATGCCTTGGCGAATACGCTAACCGGCCTGATTAAGGATTCGCTCTCGCTCGTCTTCCTCGTCGGGGTGATGTTTTGGATGGATTGGAAGCTAGCGTTATTGGCCTTTGTCGTCTTTCCCATCGCGGTTTTTCCGATCGTTCGCATTGGCCGGCGTATGCGCAAGGTCTCTACTTCGGCAATGGATGAGCTTGGCCGCTTTACAGTGCGGCTCAACGAGGCGTTTCAGGGTGTGCGTCATATTAAGGCCTACAATATGGAAGCGTTCGAGGCCGAGCGCACCGGACGCCAGATCGAAAACGTCTTCCGTCTGATATATAAGGCGCTACGCACGCGCGCTGGCGCGTCGCCAATTATGGAAACACTGGGCGGTGTGTTTATCGCGGCGGTTATGTTTTATGGCGGCTCGCAGGTCATCGACAATGCGCTCACAACCGGCGAGTTCTTCGCCTTTATCACTGCCATGCTGATGGCCTATCAGCCGCTCAAGGCGCTGGCCAACCTCAACGTTAATTTACAGGAAGGCTTGGCGGCAACGCAGAGGGTATTTGGGATTCTTGACTCCGAGCCGCGAATATTTTCGAAGCCCGGCGCACCCGATTTGTCCGTGCACGGCGGGGAGATAACTTTCAACGATGTCTCATTTAGCTACAACAACGGCACGGCGGCGTTGAACGGCGTGTCGCTCACCGTACCGGAAGGGTGCACGGTGGCGCTAGTCGGCCCGTCGGGGGCGGGGAAATCGACCATTCTAAATTTATTGCCGCGCTTTTATGACGCTGATACGGGCCAAGTAACCATCGACAACACTGACGTGCGCAGCGTCGACCTTACCTCTCTGCGCAACGCCATCGGCCTGGTGAGCCAGGAAACGGTGCTGTTCGATGACAGCGTGCGCGCCAATATCGCTTATGGCCGCCTGGCGGCAAGCGCGGCGGAAATCGTCGCCGCCGCCAAGGGCGCGGACGCGCACACCTTTATTGAGAAATTGCCCGAAGGTTATGACACGCTGATCGGCGAACATGGCGCCAAGCTCTCCGGCGGCCAACGCCAGCGCCTCTCTATCGCCCGCGCCATGTTGAAGGATGCACCGATCCTGCTGCTCGACGAGGCGACCTCTGCGCTCGACCCAAAAACCGAGCAACAAATTCAGCAAAGCTTGCGCCTCCTCATGCAGGGCCGCACCACCCTCGTGATCGCCCATCGGCTAACGACAGTGCAGGAAGCCGACATCATCTACTTTATTCAGGACGGACGCGTCGTCGAATCCGGTTCGCACCAGACCCTGATGGCCAAGGACGGCGCCTACGCTAAGCTTTATTCGCTCGAGCTGCTGCCGGCGAACCAAATGGCTAAAGCGAGCATCGACGACGTGGACGACTGATCGTGCGCCCGCTGAAGCGTCTCACGCGCTCTTCGGCATTCCAGACGCTGCTAGGTTGGCTGGCGGCGAATTACATCCGCTTCGTCTATATCACCAGCCGTTGGCGCGAAGAAGGGCGGGAGCCGGCAAATGAATTGATGCGCGACGGACGGCCTTATATCGCCGCCTTTTGGCACGGTCGATTGCTCATGGCACCAACCGGCTGGCGCAGCCGGGCACCGATCAGCACTTTGATCTCTCAACATCGAGACGGCGAGATGATTGCCCGCACCCTGCATCATTTCGATATCCACACCGTGCGCGGCTCGACCACGCGCGGCGGCTCGAAAGCACTACGGGAATTGCTGCTGGCAATCAAGAATGGCCGCAATGTCGCGATAACGCCGGACGGGCCGCGTGGGCCGCGCATGCAGGCACAATCCGGCATCATATTGCTGGCCCGGCTTTCCGGTGCGCCGATCGTCCCTGCAACATATTCGGTCTCGCGCCGCAAACTCGCTTCGAGTTGGGACCGTTTTGTCATTGCGTGGCCGTTCAGCCGCGGCCTCTTTTTGTGGGGCGCGCCGATCCATGTCGCCCGCGATGCTGACGATGAAGCGCTCGAAACCGCCCGACAGAGTTTGGAAACGACTCTTAACGAGTTGACCGCGACCGCTGATCGGCGTGTCGGGGTGGACCCGGTAACGCCAGACAAGGCCGTCGCGACATGATTGGGGTTTTGGCAACACCCGCTGTCTATCACAGCTTCAGCCGCCTCGCCGCGCCGGCCATCGATATCTGGCTGGCGCACCGACGTCGCCAAGGCAAGGAAGACAAAGCGCGCTTCGCGGAGCGTTTGGGCCATCCCGGGCGGCCGCGACCGGCCGGGTGTCTCGCCTGGGCGCATGCCGCCAGTGTTGGCGAATCGCTTGCCGTTCTGCCCCTTGCCGAGCGCCTTAAAGCAGAAGGGCTGAATGTGCTGATCACGTCAGGCACCGTCACTTCAGCGCGAATTCTGGAAAAACGCCTGCCCGACGGTATGGTGCACCAATATGTGCCGGTCGACAGGCCGGCGCCGGTGCGCCGCTTTCTCGATCACTGGCGACCGGATTTGGCGATTTGGGTTGAATCTGAATTATGGCCGAACCTGGTGCTGGCCGCCGCCGCCCGAACCATTCCCATGGTCATGGTGAACGCCCGAATGTCTGAACGCTCGGCCCGGCGTTGGCGCCATATGCCGCGCTTGATCGCGCCGCTCCTTGGCGCATTCAGCGCCTGCCTTGCGCAAAGCGAAGAAGACGGTAACCGCTTGCAGGCACTGGGTGCCAAATCGGTCACCCTCGCTGGCAATATTAAATATGATGCCGCACCGTTGCCGGTGGACGAAGCTGCGCTCAACAAACTCCGGCGCGAAATCGGCGAGCGGCCGCATTGGCTCGCGGCCAGTACGCATCCTGGCGACGAAGCTGCCGTCGCCGAGGCGCATATAGCGCTCGCCGGAGCGATCCCCGGCCTCCTCACGCTGATCGCCCCGCGCCATCCGGAACGCACCGCCGAGTTTGCGGAAGTGTTGCGCGCCCAGGGTCATGCCGTCGCCACGCGCAGCACCGGCGATGTCATCGAGGCGGAGACGGATATTTATGTCGCCGATACGTTAGGCGAAATGGGACTTCTCTATCGCCTGGCAGGACCGGTTTTCGTTGCTGGTTCATTGGCCGCGCACGGCGGGCACAATCCGGTTGAGGCGGCACTGCTGAAGAATGCACTCCTCGCCGGGCCCGACATGCGCAATTTTGACGATGCCTGCCAGGCGTTGGAAAGGGTGGGCGCGCTCGAACGGATCGAACGGGCCGATGCCCTCGCCGGTGCGCTCGAGCCGCTGCTGCGCGATCCAGAACTGTGCCGGACACAGGCCGAAGCAGCATATTCGGCGGCCTGCTCGTTGGGCGGCGCCAGCGACACCGCGATGGTTGAAATCATGCGCCTTCTCGACAACAGCCGGAGGCGCGCTCATGCGCACGCCTGAATTTTGGAATCCGGGCAGGAGCGGCGGCGTCCATGCAAGCCTTCTGACGCCACTCGCATGGGGCTATAGCGTTGCCGGGCAAGTCAGGCGCGCCTTCGTCTCACCTCAGCGAGTCGAGGTGCCGGTGATTTGCGTCGGCAATGTGATCGCCGGCGGCGCCGGTAAGACCCCAACAGCGCTCGCCCTGGCGAAACTCATGCAGGAATGGGACATTGCGCCGCATTTCCTCACGCGCGGCTATGGCGGCACGGCACACGGGCCGATGCGGGTTGACCCCAAGCGCCACAATTCCCGCACCGTCGGCGATGAACCGCTCTTGCTTGCGCGCCAAGCACCGACTTGGCTGTCGCGCAACCGGCCCGCCGG
This sequence comes from Pseudomonadota bacterium, assembly GCA_027624955.1. Lineage (NCBI taxonomy): Bacteria > Pseudomonadati > Pseudomonadota > Pseudomonadota bacterium. The sequence goes on along the minus strand of JAQBTG010000008.1, from coordinate 26,704 downwards.
GGCGCGCGCCGCTATCGCCGACGGCGCCGAGGCGATTGTCATGGATGACGGCCTGCAGAATCCATCGCTTATCAAGGATGTATCGTTGGTTGTCGTGGATGGCGGATTCGGATTCGGAAACGAGCGGCTTATTCCCGCCGGCCCGTTGCGCGAATCGTTATCCCAAGGCCTCGCGCGAGCTGACGCCATCGTTCTCGTCGGCCCCGATGAGGTGGGGGTTGTCGCGCGTCTTGGCAACTACAGGGCGCCAATTCTGCGCGCCGAACTGACACCGGCCTTGCAGGCGCTTAAGCTACGCGAGCGCGCCGTGGTCGCGTTCGCCGGAATAGCACGACCGGCGAAATTCTTCCGCACGCTGGAAGCCATCGGCTGCAAGATCATTCGGCGCATCCACTTCGCCGACCACCGCCGTTACACACCCGATGAGATTATGACACTGGTGGAGTATGCCGGCGCTCAGGGTGCCATTGCCGTCACCACGGAAAAAGATTGGGTGCGCCTCCCTGAGGAAGCGAAGGCGATGGTGCAATTCGTCGCTGTGACGCTCGAATGGCAGGACCCGGACGCCGTGCGCGAGTTGCTCTTACCAGCCCTTACCGGCGGCGCAGAGTCTGATGGCTAGGCGCCCGATTGCCAAACATCTGCGCTACGCTGTGGAAGGCGCGATGGTGGCCGCCTTGTTCGCCTTGTTCCGTATTATGCCGCTGCCGCTCGCTTCGAGCCTTGCTGGCACATTGGCAGGTACGCTGGGGCCGCTGCTGCCGCTCCACGCCCGCGCCCGGCGCAATCTCCAGCGCGCAATGCCGGAGCTTCCAGCGCTCGAGGTGGAACGAGCGCTCGGCGAAATGTGGCGCAACCTTGGCCGTGTTGTCGGCGAATATCCCCATCTCCGGAAATTTCGGGCGCATACGCCGGACGGGCGAATCGAAGTGGTGGGCGTGGAACATCTGGCAGCGGCAAAGAAAGAAGCCCGCGGCGCTTTGTTTTTCACCGGACATCTCGGCAATTGGGAGGTCTCCGGCCTGCCCCTGATCCAATACGGCATTCCCATCGCATTCGTCTACCGGGCGCCCAACAATCCCTTTGTCGATCGTCTGATTTCTCGCATCCGCGGACGGGATATCACCGAGAACGCCATCGCCAAGGGCGCATCCGGCGCGCGTGAAATGGTGCGCCGGGTAAGGGACGGCGGCTATACCGCCATGTTGGTCGATCAAAAAATGAATGATGGCATTGCGGTGCCTTTTTTCGGGCGCGATGCCATGACCGCGCCGGCGCTGGCGCAACTGGCAATCAAATATGATTTGCCGGTATGGCCGGTGCGTACGGAGCGTCTGGAGGGGTGCCGCTTTCGCGTTACAATATACCCCAAGCTGGACCTACCGCGCTCGGGCGATGTGTCGGGTGATGTTGCCGAGGCCATGCGCCTGGTCAACGCCGTGCTAGAAGGCTGGATTCGCGAGCGCCCCGGCCAATGGCTGTGGCTGCACAACCGCTGGCCTAAAGACACCTGAACTATTCCTGCGGCTGCTGCGGCCCGACCAGCAAAGCCGGGTCCAAGCGCCGCTCGAACCAGTTCATGCGCCAATCGAGATGCGCGCCCGTGACGCGCCCGGTGGCGCCGATCGCCCCGATCACCTCGCCCTGCGCTACCTGTTGTCCGACGGCGACATCGACACGGCTCAAATGCAGAAACGACGAGCTTAGCCCATGGCCGTGATCGAGAATGATGGTGCCGCCGGAATAATAGAGATCGCGCTCCGCTAAGCGGATCTCCCCTCCGGCGGGCGCGCGCACCAGTGTCCCGGTAGGTGCCGCGATATCGACGCCAAAATGCGGTTGGCGCGGTTCACCGTTTAGAATCCGCTGGCTGCCATAGACTCCCGATATCGGCCCCTGCGCCGGCCAGACGAACGGCGCAAACAAATGCATGTCCGCTGTATCAAAGGCGCGCGCCTGACGTACCTTGGCGCCCTCCTCGCGAATGCGATTTAAAATCTCGGGCGGCGGTGTGACCATTTTCTCCGGCAAGCCGTCGATATTCTGAATTTGATAGTCGCGCGCTGCAACGGCAAGACTGCGCGTCTCCTGTTTGCCACCTGGATAGGACACAACCAGAACCGCCTCGGGCGGCGCATCGCGACCGAATCCGAACATGAAATAGCCCTCAGGCGATAATCGGAGTTGGCGTCCGTCGAGCGCAATCAGCGTTCCCGGCGGCGCGGCACCGCGCACCAGGCCACCCTGAATAAAATTGCCGTCGAAGCGAATTTCTTCGGCGCGAAGCGGCATCGCAAACGCCAAAATAAGGAAAACGAAAGCCGCCGCGACAACGCTCTGCCTCACAGCAGGGAGCCCTGTTCGCCATTCTCCTCACCGGTGCCGCGTTCTTCCTTGCCGGCTTTGGGCCGGCCTGCAGCCACTGCCGCTCCGTCGCCGTCATGGAAGTTGAGGACCAGATCCATGCCCGGTTTGAGCGCGCCGGCGGACGTTACCGGCCGCGCCTTGGCATCCCGTACCAAAACAAAGCCGCGTTCCAACACGCGCTGATAGGAGAAATTGTTGAGCAGGCGATAGAGCGTTTCTTTGCGCTCCTCATGCTGCGCGAGCTTCTGCCGTATGGCCCGTGCCATGCGCTCACGCAACTCGCTGACCTGTCGGACGCTTTGCTTGATGTGCATATCGAGTGCGCGGGGCTGCAATCCGGCGGCGGCACGCGCCAACTCGCGCTGCTTTTCCGCCAGAGTTTCGCGCGGGCGCGGCAATTGATAGCCCAGCTTGGCGACATGGTCGTGTCGGGTGCGCAGCGAATTGCGCGCCGAATTGGCGAGGCGCTCACTCCAATCGTCAAGACGTTGTGCTGCCGCGCCGATCAGCGAGGACGCGTCGGGAAGCCCCCGACCCAGACCTTCCAAATGGGTGCGCCGTTCGTTGAGGAGGCGTGCGGTCGCGGATATCAACCGGCGTTCCTGGCCCAACAGGCTCTCGATCAATTCGACCCGCACCGGCACGGCCATTTCCGCCGCCGCAGTCGGTGTGGGCGCTCGCCGATCCGCCGCCAAATCAATCAAGGTGACATCGGTTTCATGGCCAATCGCGGAAATTAGCGGAATTTCGCTTTCCGCCGCAGCCCGGACAACTTCTTCTTCGTTGAATGCCCAGAGATCTTCCAAGCTGCCGCCGCCGCGGGCGACGATGAGAATATCAGGCCGGGGCGTCGGTCCGCCCGGCGCCAATGCGTTAAAACCACGTATGGCGGCGGCCACCTGCGCGGCGGCGGCCTCGCCCTGCACCAGCACCGGCCACACCAGCACATGGCGCGGGAAGCGCTCGGCGATGCGATGCAGAATATCGCGGATGACGGCGCCTGTCGGCGAGGTCACGACGCCGATGGTCACCGGCAAATAGGGTAGTGCTCGCTTGCGCACCTCGTCGAAAAGACCCTCCGCGGCGAGCTTCTTCTTACGATCCTCGAGAAGCTTGAGAAGCGCGCCTTCGCCGGCGATTTCTAGACTCTCTACCACCAACTGGTAGCGCGAGCGCGAAGGATAGGTGGTGAGCTTGCCGCTGGCGATGACTTCCATGCCGTCCTCGGGTTGCATGCCGAGCCGCCCCGCAGTGCCGCGCCAGCATACCGAATCGAGGACCGCTTTATCGTCTTTCAAGGAGAAATAAAGGTGACCAGAAGCGGCGCGCTTGAAGCCGGAAATTTCGCCTCTAACCCGTACCCAGCCGAAATTCTCCTCGACAGCGCGCTTCAAGGCGTTGGACAATTCGCCGACCGAATAGGCCGGGATGTTGCCACCAACGCTGCTTTCCTCGACCTGCTCGTTCATGCTCGACCGTTCTCTATGCTGTGCTACAAGAACCTATTGCAAAGGAGAGGACAGTATATATGAAAGTTCTCGTCATAGGCTCTGGCGGGCGCGAGCATGTATTGTGCTGGAGCCTGGCAACATCTCCTGAAATCGAACGGCTCTATTGCGCACCGGGCAATGCCGGTATCGCCGGGCAGGCGGAATGCGTGGCGCTGGATGTCATGGATTTTGACGGCATCTTGGCCTTTTGCGCAGAGCGCGGCATCGGCTTCGTCGTCATCGGACCCGAAGCGCCGCTGGTCGGCGGCCTCGCAGACAGGCTGGAGGCGGCAGGCATTGCCGCTTTTGGGCCAAGCGCAGCTGCCGCTAGGCTGGAAGGCTCCAAGGGCTTCATGAAGGACCTCTGCGCCGCCGCCGACGTGCCTACTGCCGCCTATGGACGATTTACATCGTTCGACGCTGCCAAGAACTTTATCGAGAACCAAGTTGCGCCAATGGTGATCAAGGCGGATGGCCTCGCCGCCGGCAAAGGCGTGATTATTGCGGAAACTGTTGCCGAGGGCGTCTCGGCGGCGCGCGACATTTTCTCCGGCCAGTTCGGCGCCGCTGGCAGCGAGGTGGTGGTTGAAGAATTCCTGCCGGGCGAGGAGGCCAGCTATCTCGCCCTGGTCGATGGTGAATATGTACTGCCGCTTGAAACGGCGCAGGACCATAAAGCGGTGGGGGAAGGCGACAGCGGCCCAAATACCGGCGGTATGGGCGCCTATTCACCAGCACCAGTGATGACCCCGGAACTCTGCGAAAGGGCACGCGCGGAAATTGTCGAGCCGCTGGTCCGCGCGATGGCGGCGAACGGCGCGCCGTTCAAGGGCGTGTTCTATGCCGGGCTGATGATAGCCGACGGCGCGGCCAAATTGTTGGAAGTGAATGTCCGCTTCGGCGATCCCGAGTGCCAGGCGATCCTGCCGCGTTTAAAATCCGACCTGTTCACTGCCCTGCGTGCGGCGCGCGATGGACGGCTCAGCAACATCGAACTCGAATGGCATGATCAGGCCGCGCTTTGCGTCGTAATGGCGAGCAACGGCTATCCCGGCGCCTATGAGAAAGGCAGCGTCATCCGGGGAATCGAAGCTGCCGAAGCGGCAACAGGCGCTACCGTCTTTCACGCCGGCACGAACTTGACGGGCGGCGAAATCACGGCCATAGGCGGGCGGGTGCTCGGCGTCACTGCGCTCGGTGATGACATTGCCAAAGCCCAGGCCATTGCCTACCAGGCGGTCGAGCGCATTGACTGGCCGGGCGGATTTTACCGCCGCGATATCGGCTGGCGCGCCGTCGGACGGTAGGAATTTCGCCATGGCAGCGGAAGCAATAATCGATTCGCACCATCATATATGGCGAATGACGGACCTGCCGTGGTTGCGGGCCCCGATGACGCCGCGCATTTACGGCCCCTATGAAGCGATCCGGCGCGACTATCTACTGGCTGAATTTCACCAGGAGAGCGCGCCCCTGGGAGTCGCCGGATCGGTCTATATCCAGTGCGGCTGGCCGCCAGAGAACGCCGCCGGTGAATCCCGCTGGGTACAGTCCCTTGCCGATCAGAGTGAGAAACCGCTGGCCATTATCGGCTGGGCAAATTTGGCCGATCCAGAAATCGATCGGCTGCTCGACGCGCACGGCGAATCCCGCAATTTTCGTGGCATACGGCAAATGCTTAATTGGCACGCCAATACGCAATACCGCGCCGCCGGCATCGATGAAGCGACGATGACAAACAAAGCCTGGCTGCGCGGCTTCGCCGCAACAGCCGAGCGCGGGCTGATTTTCGAGCTCATGATATTCCCCGGCCAAATGACGCAAGCGGCAAAGCTCGCGCGCGACTATCCTCATGCCACTATCGTGTTGGAGCATGGCGGCTTGCCCGCGGATGAATCGGCGGCGGGCTGGGCGGCGTGGCGCACGGGCATGGCCTTGATGGCGGCGGAAAACAATGTGGTCGCGAAAATATCTGGCCTCGGCATGTTCAATCACCGCTGCACCGCCCCGTCCGTGGCGCCGGTGTTGCGCGAGATGGTCGCCATGTTCGGCGCGGAGCGCTGCATGTTCGGCTCCAACTTCCCGGTCGACAAGCTGTGGGTGTCCTACGCCGATATGATCGCGGCATACCGAGAAGCCGCAACTGACTTGAGCGAAACGGAGCGGCGCGCCATTTTCCACGACACCGCGGCCAGAATATATCGCCTATAGAATCATCGCCGCGTGGCAAAGAACCGCCGCAGCAATTCGGCCGCGCGCGTCTCTTCGATGCCGCCGTAGACTTCTGGGCGGTGATGGCAGCTGGTTTGCGAGAAGATTCGAGGGCCGTTTTCCACGCCGCCGCCTTTAACATCGGAGGCGCCAAAATAGAGTCTGCGAATGCGGGCAAAGGAGATCGCCTGGGCGCACATCGGGCAAGGTTCGAGCGTGACATAGAGATCACAATCGCCAAGGCGGGGAGAATTGCGCTTGGCGGAAGCGGCGCGAATCACCAGGAGTTCGGCATGAGCGGTCGGGTCGAAATCACACTCGACCCGGTTGCCGGCAGCAGCCAGCACCTCGCCCGACAGGCCGTCGACCAGCACGGCGCCAATCGGAACCTCACCCGCCGCCGCCGCCGCTTCCGCTTCACCGATCGCCCGTTCCATGAATTTTCCGCGATTTTCGTTCATAGCGTGAAAGTCGGCGCTGAGCACGAAATCGTCAAGCGCGCGCGTTGCGCCGACGTGCGACCGGCCCTACATTCCCGCTCATGAATGCACGCCGCAACAAGCCCGTCATTGGTCTGACGCTAGATTTCGAAGACCCGGGCGGCTATTCCAAATTTCCCTGGTACGCCATGCGGGAAAATTATTTCAGCGCCGTCGCGCGCGCCGGCGGCCTTCCCATTGCGCTGCCACATGAGCCGGAGCAGACCGCAGAATATCTCGCTCTGATCGATGGCCTCGTGGTAACCGGCGGAAATTTCGATGTCGACCCGGCGCTGTTCGGCGCCGCGGAGCGACATGATAGCGTCTCCACCAAGGACCGGCGCACCGCGTTCGAACTCGCCATTACCCGCGCGGCGCATGCCGCCGACATGCCGGCGCTCGGCATTTGCGGCGGCCAACAGCTAATGAATGTGGCGCTCGGCGGCACCCTGATCCAGCATATTCCAGATGCCATCCCGGACGCCCTTGCCCACGAACAGCCCAACCCGCGAAACGAAGCCGGACATGCCGTCGCGCTCACGCCGGGCACCATGCTGTACCAGATAACCGAACGGGCTGAGATGCAGGTCAACAGCGCCCACCATCAGGCGGTTGACGCCGCCGCGCCAGGATTGAAAGTCAATGCAGTGGCACCCGACGGGGTGATCGAGGGCATCGAAGACCCGGCACGGCGCTGGTTTATCGGCGTGCAATGGCATCCGGAATTTGCCATCGACGCCGGCGATGTGCGCCTCTTCGACTCCTTTCTTGCGGCCTGCCGCGGATGAGCAAAACCTCACCTATGCCGGAAACCGCTGGGGGAGAGCGCATCGCCAAGCATTTGGCGCGCGCCGGACTATGTTCCCGGCGGGAAGCCGAACGCATGATCGTCGCCGGCCGCGTCGCCGTCGATGGCCGCACATTGGAAACACCCGCATTCCTGGTGACCGCGAAGAACGCGATCACAGTCGACGGCAAGCCCATCGACGCCGCCAAACCAGCGGAGCTATGGCGCTACCATAAGCCGCCCGGCCTCATCACCAGCCACGAGGATCCGCAAGGGCGGGCGACGGTATTTGGCAGCTTACCGCCGGAATTGGGGCGCGTGATTTCGGTCGGGCGTCTCGATCTCGCCTCGGAAGGGCTGTTGCTGCTGACTAATGACGGCGGCCTATCGCGGCTGCTCGAGCGATCGGATTGGCTGCGCCGTTACCGAGTGCGGGTTTATGGACGCCCGGATGCGGCGCGGCTGGCGACGCTCGCCAAAGGTGTCAAAGTGGAGGGCGTGAGCTATGGCCCGATCACAGCGACGATCGATTCGACAACCGGCAGTAATGCCTGGCTGTCGATCGGTCTCAGCGAGGGCAAAAATCGCGAGGTGCGGCGCGTTCTCGAGCATTTGGGACTGCAAGTCAATCGCTTGATCCGCACCGCGTATGGCCCGTTCCAACTGGGCTCCTTGAAGCGCGGCGTAGTCGCGCGCATTCCGCCCAAAGTGGTGCGCGAGCAATTGGCGGGGAACGATGCGCATCGTCGGCGGTAGCCGCCGCGGGCGGCGCCTGAAAACACCCGAAGGGCGCGCTCTCCGGCCAACGTCGGAGCGCGCGCGAGAGGCGTTATTCAATATTCTCGGGCACCGTGACTTTGCGGCGCCGCCGCTCAAGGGCGCGCGCGTGATCGATCTCTTTGCCGGCACCGGCGCAGTGGGGCTGGAAGCATTGTCGCGTGGCGCAGCCCACCTGACAGCAGTGGAGAGCGATGGTGTTGCACTGGCTTGTCTCAGAGAAAATGTGCAGGCGCTGGATTTTCACAGCAAGGCACGCGTGATACACGGCGACGCAACAAGCCTGCCGCCGGCGCCGGAACCCTGCGCCTACGCCTTTCTCGATCCACCTTATCGCGGCGGCAAGGCAGAGCCGGCACTTCTATCTTTAGCCAAAAGCAACTGGCTCGTTGATGGCGCCATTGTGGTTGCCGAGACAAGCGCCAAAGAAGTCTTGGCGGCGCCCGACGGCTATCAAGAAATCGACCGCCGGCGCTACGGCGCGGCGGAAATAGTGATTCTCCAATATCGCCCGTTACCGGCGGCCGAATAGGCGTTCGATATCGGCGAGCTTAAGCTCCACATAAGTGGGGCGGCCATGATTGCACTGGCCGGAATGCGGCGTCGCTTCCATTTCGCGTAGGAGCGCGTTCATTTCTTCGGCTTTCAGCCGCCGCCCGGCGCGCACACTGCCGTGGCAGGCCATGCTCGAACAGACATCGGCCAATTTTTCCTTGAGCGCCACACTCTCACCGAATTCGGCCAACTCTTCAGCGAGATCCCGCACCAAGCCCTTGACGTCGCCTTCGCCGAGCATCGATGGTGTCTCTCGAATAATGACGGCGCCAGGGCCGAAGGCTTCGAGGATGAGGCCGAGGTCGGCGAGTTCCTCGCTACGCGCGATGAGGCGCGCCGCGGCGCTCTCTTCCAATTCCACGACTTCCGGCAACAGCAGAATTTGGCGGAGTACAGCGCCAGCATCTAGCCCGGCTTTCATTTGTTCATAAACCAAACGTTCATGGGCGGCGTGCTGATCAACGATGACGATGCCGTCGCTCGTCTGGGCGATGATATAGGTGGCATGCACTTGCCCACGCGCGACGCCAAGCGGGAAATCCTCTCCCGCGTCCTCAGCCGCGTCAAAGCTATCGGCGGTAGGCGTCGAGAGCGGAGCCTGATATTCCGATGAGACATCGGAGAGGCCGCGCAGCGCAGGCGCCGCTGTGCTCGGATAAGCGCTGGGGAGTGGATATCTGGCGCCACCGGTATGAGCTCGGAGTGCAGGCTGAAAGCTGCCGTCCCCCGGCCGGATTGCGCCCAGCGCGGCGTGCGATACCGTCGTCGCGGCACGGTGTCCGGCCTCGGCCAAGGCGCGCTTGAGCGACCCGACGATCAACCCGCGTACCACGCCGGCGTCACGGAAGCGCACTTCCGTCTTGGCCGGATGCACATTGACGTCGAGGCCGTCGGGCGAAAGTTCGAGAAAGAGCGCCAACACCGCGTGACGCCCGCCGCCGAGAAAATCGTGATAAGCGCCACGTACCGCACCCACCAGCAATCTATCGCGCACGGGACGGCCATTGACGAATAGATATTGTTGGCGCGCGGTGGCGCGATTGAAGGTCGGCAGGCCGGCATAGCCGGTGAGCCGCACCCCCTCGCGCTCGGCATCCACAGCTAAGGCATTGTCGGCGAAATCTCGGCCGATCACCAAAGCTAAGCGGGCCAGGCGGCTGTCCAATAAGTCCGCGGCAACCGGCGCTCGCAATACTTCCCTGTCGCCATTAATGAGAGTAAAGGCGATATCGGGGCGGGCCATAGCGAGACGCGAGAGCGTATCGGCGATATATCCCGATTCTGTGCGCTCCGTCTTGAGGAACTTAAGCCGCGCCGGCGTTGCATAGAAGAGATCGCGCACGCTGACCGTGGTGCCGGGCGGATGAGCCGCCGGGACCGGCTTCCCTGCCAAGCCGCCCTCAATGGCGAGCGACCAGGCGTTTTCCGCTCCACTTTCCCGGCTGATGATTTCGAGACGACTCACCGCCGCTATGGAGGGCAAAGCCTCACCGCGAAAACCAAGCGTTGAAATATTTCCGAGATCGTCATCGCGCGGCAGTTTTGAGGTAGCGTGGCGGGCGATGGCGAGCGGCAATTCTTCGCGCGACATGCCGCAGCCGTCATCCGAAACTTGAATCAGCCCGCGCCCACCTTCACTGACCCGCACCTCGATTTGCCGCGCTCCGGCATCGATCGCGTTTTCCACCAATTCCTTGACCGCGGAAGCGGGCCGCTCGACGACTTCTCCGGCAGCGATGCGATTAATCACGCCATCCGGAAGAAGGCGGATGCTCATAACCGACCATGCCGAAGATTATCGCGCGCCAATACCTTGCCTCTTTCGACCGAGGGTTGATTAAACGGATCGATATTCGAACATAACGCAATAATTACCGTTTCCAACATGAAATGCATCATCAAGGCGCCTAGAGCGGCTTCGTCAAGAATGGGCAGGACGATTTCGCGTACCGGACGTCCGGCTTCGCCCAGCGCATCGCGCGTGGCGGATGCCTCGGCGGCCATCAATTCATCTAGGCTCTTGCCGGCGAGATAATCCGCACCCGCCATGGCCGCCAACTTTTCGGTGATGCGCGGACCGTCGAACGAGGCTCCGACTGTAATCAGGGTAAATAACTTATCTGCAGGTCCGTCGAGATAGAGTTGTAGCTGGCTGTGCTGATCGACCGCCCCGCGCGCGACCACGGGCGTTGCGCCTTGTCCGTCCTTGCCGAGCGATTCGGCCCACAACTGGCGCTGCCAATGTGCCAGGGCAAGCAGTCGGTCGTCATAGGGCATGTAGACGGTGGCTGAAAGACGTTGCGTCATTGCCAAGGCCAGTGCCGCGCCCACGGCGGGCGGCGCCTCGGCTGGCTCAGCCACACTCAGTACCGTCTCCAATATTTCACTCGCGCCCCGCCGCAATGCGCCGGCGTCGAGTCCGGCGATCAAGGCCGGCAGCACGCCAACCAGGGAAAAAACCGAAAATCGCCCGCCCAGTCCCGGGTCATGATCCAACACCGTAATGCCCAACTCGCTGGCGACACGGCGAAGCGGATTGTCACCCGGCCCGGTGATGAACAAAAACCGATCCGCTCTCGCATGGTCTAGGGCGAGCAATGTTTGGGCCAGGGTCTCGGCCGTAGCGCCCGATTTGGATATGACAATAAAACCGGTCTCCGCCTCACCCGCCAATACCGCCTCAAGTCGTGCGCTATTGGGGTTGTCGAGAAAGACGATCGGCGTGGCGTCCGCGTTTGTGGGAGCGGCAAGTGCGATCACCGCCTGGCCGCCCAGCGACGCCCCACCAACCCCGATAACGGCAATTTTTTTGAAGCGCTCGCACAACCGCCCTGCCACCCGCTCGAGCATGGGCAAATCATTGTTCCGGTCGGGATAGAGAAGAAACGGGTGTGAGCCGGCGGCGTGCCATGCCGATATTTGCGCGAGAGCCGGCGCTGTTCGCGCCAAGGCGGTGTCATAGTCTCCCGGCGTGACACCGAACTGGCCTATTTCGTTCGCAAAGCAATTTGTAATTTGATGCTCGTATCGCACGGCTGCACCAGCGCGCCTCAAGAGCCGTCCGGCGCCAGGTCTTCAGGGTCTCCGACGACGACGATTCGCATGCGCGTCGGATCAAGAAGGCGTCGCGCCACGCGGCCGATATCATCGAGCGTGACCCCCTCCATATAGCTGTTGCGCCGTTCGAGATAATCGATCCCCAAGGCGTCAAACTGCATTCGCGCGAGGAATCCCGCAACTTTGCTGCCGGTATCGAGGCCGAGCGGAAAGGCACCTGTGAGATATTGTTTGGCTGCGGACAGCTCCTCCGCGCTGATGCTGTTTTCAGCCAGACGGGCGATTTCGGCGCGGATGATGTCGAGCGATTGCGCCACGCCGTCGTTGCGCGTTGCGACACCGCCCATATAGAGGGCGGCATGCTTGAGCGGCGCCAGATAGCTGTAGACGGAATAGGCCAAGCCGTGCTTCTCGCGCACTTCTTGGTAGAGACGCGACGTAAAGCCGCCGCCGCCGAGAATATAGTTCATGACATAAGCAGCATAGAAATCATCATCGTCGCGCTTCAATCCGGGCAGGCCGAACATCACCACGCTTTGCGTGAGCGGCATGCGAATTACTTTTATGGCGCCGGTCGACGGAAACACCACTTCTGGCACTGCGGCGGGATGAGCCTCAGCCGGCAGCCCGGCCAGAGCGATATCCACAAGGCGCGCGATCTCGTCGGGCGACACATCGCCGGAGGCGCCGACGATGAGATTATTGCGCGCAAAGCGCCCGTGCGCCCACTCCTTCAGATCGGCAGATGTGATCGCACGAATCGCCTCTTCCGTGCCGTTGGCGCGTTGCGCATAAGGGTGATCTTGAAACACATCGCCAAACCAGTTGCGCGCCACGATGGTGTTGGGGTCGAGTTCCTGCTCAGCCAAAATGTTTAGAATCTGACGGCGCACCCGTTCGACCGGCTCCACCTCGAAGCGCGCATCGCCAAGTGCCAGGCCAAGCAGACGAAAGGCTTCATCACGGTTTCGCGTCAGTGTTTGCAAGCTAACACTGACAAGATCGCGACTGGCATTGCTGTTGAGATGTATCGCCCGGTTGATGATCGCCTTTTGAAAGGCCAACGAATCCAACTCTCCAGCGCCCTCATCCAGCAGGCCCAAGGCGAAATTGGCGAGGCCTAATTTTCCCGGCGGGTCCATCGCTGTGCCGCCGCGAAACCCGAGGGAGATCGATATCACCGGTATATTGGGCTCCTGCACATACCAAATTTCTATTCCAGCCGGTGTCACGATGCGCTGCACTTTGGCGATTGGTGCCGCAACCAGCAGAGCGGGAAGGGCGCAAACGAAAAGGCTAAGAACGAGCCCCAGAGTGATCCTGCGCAAGCCTGCAGATAAAGAAAACATCAGCTAGCCCTCGTCGCTCGGCAATAGGATGCCTGTCACGGACAGCTCCAACCGTAAAACCGCGCGCGCCGCCGCCATAACTCGTTCGCGCGTCACCGTCGCCACGCGCTCGGGCCAAGTTTCGACATCTTCAACCCGCAAACCGACGCTCAAGGCGGTACCGAATATGTTGGCCACCGTCTGGGGACTGTCTAACGCATAAGCTACGACATCTTGCATTCGGCTTTTTGCCGACGCCAATTCCTCGTCGCTCGGACCGTTCAGAAGCAATTCGTCAATCACTTCATCTAGCGCAACTTCGACTTCTTCGATCGACACACCCGGCAACGCGTTCGCGTAAATATAGAAACGCGACGTATCGAGCGCTAGCGGCTGATAGGAAGCGCCCGCCCAGGCCGCCAGGGCGCGTTCGACCACGATCGCTTGATAGAGCCGGCTGGTGGACTTGCTGCCAAGAATTTCTGCGAACACTTGGAGCGCCTCACTGTCAGCATCGTCCCCACTATGGTTGGGTGCGAGATAACTGCGAGTGAGGGACGGCTGGGCCACCTGCGAGTCTTTGAGGCTCACCCGGCGCGGGCTAATCTGTGGCGGCTCCTTTGGGCGCTGGCGCGGCGCGGCACCGGCTGCCGGAATAACGCCGTAATATTTTTCTGCCAGCGGTTTCAACTCGGCCGCCGAAATATCACCGGCAACGACCAAGATAGCATTGTCCGGCGCGTAATAGCGCCGATAGAAGGCGAGCGCGTCTGCCCGATCGAGAGTCTCAATTTCATGCCGCCAACCAATGATCGGCGTGCCATAGGGGTGGCGCAAAAACTGGGCCGCGCCGATTTGCTCAGCGAGAAGAGAGGAAGGTTGGTTGTCGGTGCGGGCGCTCCGTTCCTCGAGAATGACATCGCGCTCGGGACGCACGACTTCCTCATCCAGCACAAGACCACGCACACGCCCGGCCTCGAGTTCCATAACGATTTCTAACCGGTCACGTGCGACGCGTTGAAAATAGCCGGTATAATCCCATGAGGTGAATGCGTTTTCCTGGCCACCATTGAGCGCCACAATTCGTGAAAAATCGCCCGGCGCCAGTTTGTCGGTACCCTTAAACATGAGATGTTCGAGAAAATGCGCGATGCCCGATTTACCAACCGGATCGTCGGCCGAGCCAACCCTATACCACATCATGTGAACGACGATTGGCGCGCGGTGATTTGGAATCACGACCACCTGCAGGCCATTATCGAGTTCAAAATATTCCGAATTAAATGGGCCGGCGGCTGACGCACGCGGAAGGAAGAGCAAGAGAGCAGAGAGCGCGAGCGCAAGCGCGACGCACATTGTTCGCCCGACGCCCAAAGTTCGCCCGACACCCAATCTTGCGCGCCAAACTGTAAATCGATTCAGGGGCGCAACCCGCACCGGCTTAGAATATTCCTTCGAACAGCGCCTGGTCCCGGCGTTCAATAACCGGCGTGTCACCGGTATTGGGCGGTAATCCCAGCGCGGCGTTTTCGTTCAGGCGCTGCGCCTCTTCCTCAGCGTTAATTGATACACCGAGCGGCTGTTCGGCCTGCCAAAAGAGGAGGGATTCGAAAAAGCCCTCGCCCTCCTGTGCGTAGATGGTGAATTCCTCATTGATCTCGCGCTTGATATTTGGATTCGTTTCCAGCGCGTCGGCCCGGCGCAACAACGCGTATTCGCCTTCACTTTCCAAGCGGGGAGAAGCGCCGTCAGTCTCGTTTTCGCGGCTAAAAACGGCGTTTTCCGCCTGCGTCCGGAGGTTCTCTTCTTGAGGACGCTGAGCTCCTGGACGGGGGGGGCGCAAGCTATAGTCGGGCGGCAGCGTGAGGGGTGCATTGCGAACAACCGCGAATTCGTCGAGAGATTGCTTACCGAAGCCAAGCGATTTCCCGACGCCGCCGCATCCCGCCATACCGCCCACAGCAACCATAACCGCGAGAGTCGGTAGAAACGCTAGAGTCCGGGCGGATTTTGCAGCCCTGCCGGTTAATTTCAGCATGCTCTCTATTTAGGCTTTTTCGCCGTTCCGAACAAGCCGTCGATCAGCATTATCGCCACGCCAACCGTTATCGCCGCATCGGCCATATTGAAGGCCGGCCAGTGCCAGGTGGAAACATGGAAATCAATAAAATCGATAACCCAGCCGAGCCGCAGCCGGTCTATTACGTTGCCGAGCGCGCCGCCGATGATGAGGCCGAGCGCGACTGCCGGCCAGCGGCGCGACACCCGGCTCATCCACAGACCGAGGCAGAGACAAATGATCAGCGCGAAGGCCGATATCAGCCAGACGCCGGTATTGCCTTCACCGCGGAACAGGCCAAAACTGATTCCACGGTTTTCCACCGGCACAAGATCGAGGAATCCGAGCAGTTCGACGCGCCGTGGCGGCTGCCAAAGGCTGTCATGGGCGACCAATTTCGTGATTTGATCGAGAAGGAGCGCCAGCACCGTGACCGGCAAACCAAGGCGGATCATGCCCGCCTCCCAAACTCCCGATCGGTGCTCATGGCGCGCCTATTCCGCCGCCGCCTGATGCGCTTCGACCGCGTCCGTGCAACGGGCGCAAATTTCCGCATGTTCCGGCCCCTTGCCGACTTCCAGCAGTACCTGCCAGCAGCGCGCGCATTTTTCGCCGTCCGCGACACCAATTACGACCTTCACACCGGCAACTTCTTCAAGTTCAAAGGCTCCGTCCGGCGCATCGCCATCTGAGAAGTGCGCGTCTGAGGTGATAAACAATTCCGGCAGGTTCAGCCCATCACAGCAGCGGCGATACGCTTTGGTGGCGTAAACGACTGCCTCTGCCTGGAGGCTAGAGCCGATCGTTTTGTCGGCACGTTTGATTTCCAGAGCACCGGTGACGACACGACGCAGGGTCCTGAGTTTAGCCCATTTGTCAGCCAGCTCATCATCGCGCCAGGCATCGGGAGGCGTAGGAAAATCGTGCAAATGCACACTGTCTGAATCGCTAGGATGGCGCAGCAGCCACGCCTCATCCGCTGTAAAACAGAGAAACGGCGCGAGCCATGCAGTCAGGCATTCAAATAAATGATCAAGCACCGTGCGGGCAGCACGCCGGCGTGACGCACTTCCGGAATCGCAATAAAGCGAATCCTTGCGCACATCGAAATAAAACGCGGAAAGATCAATCGCGCAAAAATTATGCAGCGCAGTGAATATGCCGTGAAAATCGAAATTCTCGCAGCTCAGGCGGATCTCCTTATCGATTTCCCACAAGCGGTGCAGCACCCAGCGTTCCAACTCGGGCATTTCGCTCGGCTCGAGTTTTTCTGCATCTCCGAAATCCGCGAGATTGCCCAAAAGATAGCGCAGCGTGTTGCGCAAACGGCGGTAGGCGTCCGTTTGATGGCGCAGAATGTCTTCTGACATCCGGAGATCCTCCGAATAATCAGAGGCCATCACCCAGAGGCGCAGAATGTCGGCGCCATAGCGGTCGATTATCTGTTGTGGCGCCACGACATTGCCGGTCGATTTCGACATTTTCCGGCCTTCACCGTCGACCACGAAACCGTGCGTCAGCACGGCTTCATAGGGCGCGCGCCCGCGCGTGCCGCAGGATTCCAGCAACGAGGAATGAAACCAGCCACGGTGCTGGTCGGAGCCTTCAAGATAGAGAGACGCGGGCCACAACTGATCGTCACGGGCTTCCAGCACGAAGCTGTGGGTAGAGCCTGAATCGAACCACACGTCCAGGATATCTGTCACTTTTTCAAAGTCATCGGCATCATAGTCAGGCGCCAGAAAGCGTGAATCCTCGCTCACGAACCAGGCATCTGCGCCTTCACTCTCAACGGCTGCTGCAATGCGCTCGAGGACCTTTGTATCGCGCAGCGGCTCGCCGGTTTTCTTGTCCACATATACGGTGATTGGCACCCCCCAAATACGCTGGCGGGAGACTACCCAATCGGGCCGGTTTTCGATCATCGAAGCGATTCGGCGCTGGCCGCCGGCCGGCACCCAGCGCACTTCATCGATGGCGGCCAACGCCTTTTCGCGCAAGCCTCGCGTGCTCATGCTGATGAACCATTGCGGCGTATTGCGAAATATCAACGGCGCTTTGGAACGCCAGGAATGCGGATAGGAATGGACCAATTTTCCACGCGCTAGCAGGCCACCGGCCTGCTGCAATGCGCTAGCCACTGGATCATCCGCCTTATAGACATGCTGTCCGGCAAAAACCGGCACATGACTGAAAAACGTGCCGTCACCATCGACCGTCTGCGGCACTTCGATCGCTGACTGCGGGCCGCCGTCCTGCCCACGGCGGGAATTGTAAGCCATGACCGCTTCAAAATCCTCAGCACCATGGCCGGGCGCCGTGTGGACGAAGCCGGAACCTTGTTCAGTGGTCACATGACTTGACGGAATGAGCGGCACAGCGAAATCGAAACCGTCTTCTTTCAGGGGATGGGCGCAAATCGTCGCCGCTAGATCCTCAATGTTGATGTCTTGCACAACGCTGCGCCAGGACGTGATGCCGCACTCTGCGGCAATGTTGTCCATCAACTCGCCGGCGACGACGAGCCGCTCGCCTTTTTGCGCGAGGCTGTCCTCCGCGACTTCCTGAACTTCGACGAGATGATAGGCGATGCCTTCGCCGTAACAGATGCAGCGGTTGCCGGGGATGGTCCAGGGCGTCGTCGTCCATATCAGGACTGTGGCGCCCGAGAGCTCGTCCAAGCGGCTTTTAACGATGGGAAAGCGCACCCAAATGGTTGTCGACGTATGATCGTGATATTCGATTTCGGCTTCAGCCAGCGCCGTTTTTTCCACCGGTGACCACATCACCGGCTTTGAGCCCCGGTACAGACTCCCGTCGAGTAGAAACTTGCTGAGCTCACGCACGATCTGCGCCTCGGCGGCGTAGCTCATGGTGGTATAGGGATTGTCCCAATCGCCGGTTACGCCGAGGCGCTTGAATTCTTCGCGCTGCACGTCGATCCAATGTTCAGCGTGAGCGCGGCATTCCTGGCGGAACTGCACGAGAGGCACCGCGTCCTTGTCGCGTCCTTCCTTGCGGTAACGCTGCTCGATCTGCCATTCGATGGGCAAGCCGTGGCAATCCCATCCCGGCACATAGAGCGAATCCTTGCCGAGCATTTGCTGACTGCGCACCACGACATCCTTGAGAATCTTGTTCAACGCCGTACCGAGGTGGATATGGCCGTTGGCGTAGGGCGGACCGTCATGAAGAACAAATTTTTCCCGGCCAGCCGCGGCTGCCCGCAACCGGCCGTAAATGCCAAGCTTTTGCCAGCGCTCCAGCATGTCGGGCTCGCGCTCCGGCAATTTCGCCTTCATCGCAAATTCAGTGCGCGGCAGGAATACGGTCTTACGGTAATCGACGCTCATGATATGGCCTATTGGACAGCAGATTCTGTTGCGGGATTGACTGCGGGGGTAACGCCGTCCGGGCCATTGTCTGCCGACAATAAATCCCGGGCGCAAGCAGTATCGCGCGCTATTTGCGCTATTAAAGCATCGAGGCCGTCAAAGCGGCGCTCCGGCCGGACGCGGGCGACGAACTGCGCGCGCAGGCGTTGGCCGTAGAGATCGCCGTCGAAATCCAGTACATGCACTTCAAGCAGCAATTCATTCTCATCAAAAGTTGGGCGGCGCCCGAGATTGGCAACGGCGGGCCACCATACCAGCCCGTCACCAGCACCGCGATCGATGCCGACCCAAAGTGCATAGACGCCATGCGCCGGATGAAGTGTGCCAGCAACGGCTAGATTGGCGGTGGCGAATCCAAGCTTGCGGCCACGGTGCTCGCCATGTTGGACGCGACCTTCGATCTCCCACGGTCGACCGAGAATTTGCGCCGCACCGACGACATCACCTGCACGAAGCCGGGCGCGCGCTTCACTCGCAGAATATTTGCCCTCATCGGTGCCAGCGACGCTCACTTGGGTGACGCGATAGCCGCCAGATACGGCATGCTCCTGCAACAGCGCAAAATTACCGCCGCGCTGGCGGCCAAACGCGAAATCATAGCCCACAATCACATGACTAACGCCGAGCCCATCTACGAGCAGCCGGTCGATAAAATCAGCGGCCGTCAGCGCTGCCATGTTTTGGTCGAATTTGAGAAGATAGAGAATATCGACGCCAAGTTTCGCGATCTCGCGCAACTTGATACGGAAGGGCGTGAGCCGGAACGGTCCATCCGTTTGCCCGAGGACTTCGCGCGGATGGGGTTCGAAGGTGAGAATCGCCAGCGGCGCACCCGCTTCCTGCGCGATGCGCCGGGCATCAGAGATGACCGCCTGATGGCCAAGATGGACGCCATCAAAATTACCAATTGCGACGACTGCGCCTCGCCCTTCGGCGGGAACTTCACGCCAATGCCTATAGATGCGCATGGCCGCGCCAGCTCCTGATTCTGAACCATTTAGAGAGGATTAAAGCGGCGCCGAGGATAGGCGCTCGGCCGCTTCTTGGCCAGACATTAACCGGCGTCTGTCAAAGCTTGTAGTTGGGCGCGGGTGGGCACCAAGATAAGAGCTTCGCCGCGGACAACTTCAATCTCGCCCACCTGGCACAGCGTTTCCAGACGGGCACGGCGTTTCTCAGGTATCAATTCAATCACCGTGGCGCTCGCCACCACCTCTTCGCCGACGCGCACCGGTGCCAGGAAGCGGAGGTTCTGGCTCATGTAAATACAGCCCGGCCCGGGAAGCCGCGTACCGATGACTGTCGATATCATCGCGGCTGTGTACATGCCATGAACGATTGGGCCTTTGAATATGGTGCGCTCGGCGAACGCCGGGTCCAGATGCAGCGGATTTACGTCGCCCGAAACTTCGGCGAAATGTTCGACATCGGCCTGGCTGATGCGCCGGCGATATTCGCCGCGCATTCCTATTTCAAGATCCTCGAAACCATAGCTCGTCAGGCCGTCACCGTTGGATGTTTGGAGCATTCCGCTTCCTTTTCTCGCTTGCGAGCGTTTTGTTGAGATATCCGGGTTTATTTGTGCAGTGCAATAAGTGGGTTATAGCGCGCCAACTAAACCAGCCGCAAGCTCCGGATTAGCTCATATTTTAGCTGTAACCGCTCGTTGTGCGACGCACAATCGAACAGCCAGAATTGACATGCAGACGCGCAAAATTTAGAGATCGACGCAAAGGAGAACCGCATGATCACACTCAACGCCATTCTCAAGGCCAAGCCCGGCTGCGCGCAAAAGCTGGAGCAAGCTCTGGCGGAAATCGGCGAGTATGTCAGCGTCAACGAACCCGGCACCATCGGCTTCTATGTGGGGCGCGATAGCGAGGACCCCCTTAGATTCAATACCTATGAACGCTTTGTCGACCATCAGGCGATGGACGCTCATAACGGATCGGCCTACCGGGTCGAATGGGGCGCAAAACATGGCGCGCTGTTCGATGGCGACGTCACGCGCTATATCTGCGAGGAATTCTTCAGTAAATAATCGTCACCGAACTTTAGTAGCAACACGACTGGGAGGTCATCATGGCTAAGTTTCCTACGGTCCGCACTCCGACCATTGAAGAAGTGCTCGACATCGCCGATGCCTATGGCATGTCCGTTTCGGTCGAGGAGGCAGAATCCTACCAAGGCCTCATGGCCGGCACCATCCAGTCCTATCACCGCCTCGATGATTTGGTTGAACCCAAATTGCCGGTTAAATATCCGCGCACGCCGGGCCGGCGCCCGACCGCCGAAGAGAATCCCTACAACGCGTGGTATTGGAAAAGCGAAGTCAAAGGGAAGGCGCGCGGGCCCCTGGCCGGCAAGAGGATCGTGTTAAAGGACAATATCAGCCTGGCCGGTGTGCCGATGATGAACGGCGCGTCGGTGCTTGAAGGTTATGTTCCCGATATCGACGCCACCGTGGTGACACGAATTCTGGATGCCGGCGGCACGATTCTCGGCAAGGCAGCAAATACCTATCTTTGTTTCGACGGCGGCAGCGCGACGCCAGCTACCGGCATGGTCGAAAATCCCTACAAGAAAGGCTATTCCTCGGGCGGCTCATCGGCCGGGAGTGCAGTTCTGGTCTCCATCGGCGAGGCCGATATGGCAATGGGCGGCGATCAGGGCGGCTCGATCCGCATTCCCGCCTGTTGGTCCGGCATTTACGGCCACAAGCCGACGCACGGATTGGTGCCCTACACTGGCGTTTTCCCGATCGAACAGACCCTCGATCATACTGGCCCGATGGCCAACAATGTGACCGACATCGCTACTTTGCTGCAAGTCATTGCCGGATCTGACGGTTACGACCCGCGCCAGATCGGCACCAAGACACAGAACTATACAAAGGCGCTTGGCAAGGGCGTCAAAGGCATGACCATCGGCGTCCTCAAAGAAGGCTTCAGTCACGCCAACAGCGAAAAGATGGTCGATCAAAAAGTCAAAGCCGCGACCGAGCACTTCAAGAAACTCGGCGCCAAAGTAAAACAGGTTTCGCTGCCGATGCATTCATACGGCATCGATATCTGGAATGCGGTGGCGGTCGAAGGCGCGACCGAGCTGATGCTCAAGGGAAACTGCATGGGCACCAACTGGGAGGGGTATTACTCAACCTCGCTGCTTGACGCCTATGCGCATGGCTGGCGCTCCCGTCCCGACGATCTTTCCGTCACGGTCAAACTGGTGATGCTGCTCGGTCAGTATATGCACCATAATTACCATGGCCATTACTACGCCAAGGCGCAAAATCTCAGCCGCAAGCTGCGTGATTCCTATGACGCGCTTTTCGAGGAAGTCGATATTTTGGCGCTGCCAACTTTGCCGCAGCAGGCGACCAAACTGCCGGAGCCCGACTGCTCGTATGAGGAATATTGTGATGCGGCGCTCAATATGCTGGCCAATACCGCACCTTTCGACTGCTCAGGCCATCCTGCCATGAGCGTGCCGTGCGGTATGAACAACGGCCTACCGATAGGCATGATGTTGGTCGGCAAGCGCTATGACGACGCCAGTGTAATTCAGGCCGCGCACGCCTTCGAACAGAGTGGCGATTGGAAGAAAATGTAGCTGGTCCGAGGACGGCCGATGGGGCAGCCTACGGGGCAAGACATATGACGCCGAGCGCCATGAGCCGGCTTGCAGCGCGGCGGTGGATTGCCACCGCCGCGTTTTTTCTTGTCGTCTTCGCGCATCTGCATGTCACTGCCGCTGACGATCTTACGGCCGACAATTTCGAAGACCTTCTGGAACCTATCCGTCTACATCATAATGTACCGGCGCTGGCTGCCATATTGATGCACGGTGATCGCGTCGCCGGACTCGGCGCTGTTGGCTACCGCAAATCCGGCGAGACCAAATCGGCCAGCAGCGAAGACCTTTGGCATCTCGGCTCAATCGGCAAATCAATGACCGCAACCATGGTGGCCCGGCTTGTCGAGCGCGGTCTACTGTCCTGGGATCTGCAAGTCGGCAAGGCGTTGGGCGATGCCATACCAAATATGCATTCCGCTTACCGCGATGTCACACTGGAAGATTTGCTGTCCCACCGGAGCGGCCTGGTCGGCGCCATGACAACGCTTGAGATTTGGAACGGCAATCTGTGGCGCAGCACAAAATCCAAGACTGATCTCCGCATGGAGATCGCTTCGGAAGCGTTGGCGCTGCCGCCGGAAGCGCCGCCGGGCATCGCTTTTCATTACAGCAATGCCGGCTATGTCATTGCCGGTGTGATGGCCGAGCGCGCGGCGGCAGAGCCTTGGGACGAGCTCATGCTGCACGAATTGTTCGAGCCCCTCGGCATGAATAACAGCGGCTTCGGCGCGCCAGGCACGGTCGGCGAACTCAACCAGCCCTGGGGTCATTATGAGGGCCGCTCGCGAGTCGTTCCCATCGAACCAGGATTAGGCGGAGACAGCCCGCCGGCACTTGGTCCGGCCGGTACCATCCACGCGTCTCTCCACGATGTTGGACGATATATGTCAGCCCATTTGCTGGGCGCACGCGGGCGTGGTTGGTTCTTGCAGCCGGAAACATTCGCTGCATTGCACCGGGCGCGCGAAGGCCAGGATTACGCTCTCGGCTGGGTGGTGGTGGCGAGTCCATTGGCCGGTGGCCTCGCGCTTACCCATGCCGGCAGCAATTTAAACTGGTACTCGGTGGCCTGGATCATGCCGGTTTTGAATATCGCTCTTTTCGTGGTTACCAATCAGGGCGGCGAGGCGGGATTCCAAGCGGTTGACGAAGCGGTTGGCGCCCTCATGCAGTACGCCGGCGAGACGATCCCCGGCGTCGCGCGGTAAGATCTGCCGCTACGCCCCGACCACCACCGTCGCCTCGACCTCGCAACGGATGTCCGGCGCGTAGAGAGCCTGGACACCGAGCAGAGTGGCCGAAGGCGGCGTGATGCCAGCGAACAATTTGTGATTAGCGGCGTTTACCACAGCGCCATCTTCCGGAACGTAATTTGCGACATAGGTGTTGAGGCGGACGATGTCTGCCGGCGTGGCGCCGGCTGCCGCCAAAATTTTCTTGATATTGACATGCGCTTGGGCGAGCTGGCTGGCAAGATCCGGGCCGGCAATGTTTCCGTTTTCGTCCCAGCCCACCTGGCCTGAAAGAAAAACCGTTTTACCACCCTCGACAGCCACCGCATGGCTCAGGCCAAACTGCAGATAAGGCGCCATATTGTCCGGATTAATATGTGTCAATTTCGTCATTGTTATCATTCCCTGAAAAGTTGGAGCTCCCTGAAATAACGATTGCCTATGCCGTCTCCTGTGCGCTCACGGACAATTCGGATATCATCGTCTCACGCATTTTGAATTTTTGCACCTTGCCGGTGACGGTCATGGGAAATTCGTCGACGAATTTGACGTAACGCGGAATCTTGTAATGGGCGATCTGACCCGTGCAAAAGGCACGAATTTCTTCTGCATTCGATTGCACGCCCTCTTTCAGGCAAATCCAGGCGCATAATTCCTCGCCGTACTTTTCATCCGGCACGCCGATGACCTGAACATCCTGGACCTTCGGGTGGCGATACAGAAATTCCTCGATCTCGCGCGGATACACATTTTCCCCGCCACGGATCACCATATCCTTGATACGCCCGACGATTTTGCAGAAGCCCTCCTCGTCAATGGTCGCCTGATCGCCGGTATGCATCCAGCCCGCCGCATCGATTGCTTCCGCGGTTATTTTCGCGTCGTTCCAATAGCCCAGCATAACCGAATAGCCGCGGGTCAGCAGCTCACCTGGTAGGCCAGGAGCGACAATAAGGCCGTCCTCGTCGACGATCTTGACTTCAACATGCGGATGAACGCGGCCCACGGTCGAAACCCGCCGCTCAATAGAATCGGCGGCCGAACTTTGGAAGCTCACCGGGCTGGTTTCGGTCATGCCATAGGCGATCGTCACTTCTTTCATATTCATATCGCTGATCACCCGTTTCATGACTTCGATCGGACAGGGTGAGCCGGCCATCGTGCCGGTACGGAGACTAGAGAGATCGAAATTGGCAAATTCGGGATGATCCAACTCGGCGATAAACATGGTGGGCACACCATAAAGCGCGGTGCAGTGCTCGGCTTCCACAGCGCGGAGCACTTCCAGCGGATCGAATCCTTCGCTCGGATAAATCATCGCCGCGCCATAGGCCGCGCACATCATGTTGCCCATCACCATGCCAAAACAATGATAGAGCGGCACCGGGATACACACTCGGTCGTTCTCCGTGAGACCGAGGGCCTGGCCATTGTAATAGCCATTGTTGAGAATGTTGTGATGGGTGAGGGTTGCACCCTTGGGAAAGCCTGTCGTGCCGCTGGTGAACTGGATATTGATGGCGTCATCAAACTGAAGCTGGGTTTTCAATTCTTCCAGCCGCTGCCGCTCCTTGTCCCCGGCACGCGCGGCAAGTTCTGAGAAATTTAACATCCCCGGGCTTTTCTTCTCACCAAGCCTGATGACGGTGTTCAAATGGGGCAGCTTCTCACTCTTGAGTGCGCCTGGCGCGCACCGTTCTATTTCCGGCGCCAATTCGCAAATCATATCGAGATAACGGCTGGATTTGAAGGACTCCGCCGATATCAGCGCCTTGCATTCCACTTTATTCAGCGCGTATTCGAGTTCCGATAGGCGATAGGCTGGGTTGATGTTGACCAGAATGAGCCCCGCCTTGGCAGAAGCGAATTGACACAGGGCCCATTCCGAATTGTTGGGCGACCAGATGCTAATACGATCCCCTCGCTCGAGCCCCAAGGTGAGCAGCCCCGCCGCCAGCGAATCAACTCGCCGCTTCATCTCGTCGTAGCTCCAGCGCACGTTCTGGTGACAAACGACGAGCGCGTCGCGATCGCAATAACGCTCTGCTGTTTCGTCGAACTGTTGGCCGATGGTCTTGCCCAGCAACGCCACGGCACTCGCGCCGTGAACATAGCTTTGCGTCAATTTTTCCATTCATCTTTCTCCACACGGGCCGCAACAGCCTAGATCCACCGATGAAATGTATCGTAAGAGAGCCGCGCTTGTCAGTAATCGATTTTTGCTGCTGTGTCGGTAATTTTTAGTCTCCGCGGTGCGGCTGGCCGCAAGCCTGCGGGCTCGGATTGACGGCACGCGAAAATGAAGCGTTAATAACGTGAACGACTGTATGCTGGATGGGGCGCGCCAGCTATCTACGGTTATAGGGAATGGATGTCGCGTGAATCAAGATTCGACCGAGAGCCTTTCGCGCGTGCGCCTGCTGGAGGATTTAACCAGCGAGGCGATCAAATCGCTTGAGAAACGCAGCCGTTGGCGGAGATACGCTCGCGACGAACAGATTCTTGACCGCGACAGCGAATCCCGGGATGTCTTTCTTGTCGTCAAAGGCAGCGTCGAAGTGATCAATTACTCTCTTTCGGGGCGCGAGGTCGCTTTCGGGCATGTGCCGGAAGGTGGCTATTTCGGCGAATTGTCGGCGATTGACGGCGGGCGACGCTCCGCCAATATCGTGGCCGTCGAAGACAGCCTGGTCCTGGTTGTGCCGCCCGACATCTTTACCGAAATTCTTACCCACAACCCGCCGGCGACCATGCAGGTTCTGCGCCGTTTGGCGCATATCATCCGCACCGCGGACGACCGCATCATGGATTTGAGCACGCTTAAAGCTGTTCAAAGAGTTTATGTCGAGTTGATCCGCCTCTCTGAGCCGGATGAAAAATCCGACCAGTGCATTGTTCGCCCGCTGCCGACACAGCGTGATATAGCACGCCGCGCCAGCACATCACGTGAGACGGTAGCGCGAGTCCTTGGTCAATTGGCAAGAAGCGGAATAGTCGAGCGCAAGGGCCGGACACTTCATATCCTCAAAATGGACCGGCTGACGGAAATGACCGACGCCCTTGAGGGCGACGAAGAATCGCTGCGATAGATCGGTTCGGCGGAAAGCCCCCACCGCCCGCCCCTGTGATTTCGATCACATGAAATTTTGTCACAATTGCGTAACATAAATCTGTCGGGTTTGGCTCGCTGCGGTCGACCCTAACAGACGCCAAGTTGGAACAATGGGGATAGCGGTATGAGCGGTCTCAAAGACATTTCGATCGTAAGCGTCCGGGGAACCCGCCCTATTTGACGGCGTCGATTTCTGCGAAGGTTTCTGCCTGATGGTGG